>NZ_JBHXEM010000007.1:0-137221 GCF_042724755.1 Kitasatospora sp. NPDC127067
GGCTCCCAGTAGACGACTGGGTTGATAGGCCGGATATGGAAGCCCTGTGAGGGGTGGAGTTGACCGGTACTAATAGGCCGAGGGCTTGTCCTCAGTTGCTCGCGTCCACTGTGTTGTTCTGAAACAACGACCCGCCCGAATCCTGTCGGGTGTGCGGTGACAGTTTCATAGTGTTTCGGTGGTCATAGCGTGAGGGAAACGCCCGGTTACATTCCGAACCCGGAAGCTAAGCCTTACAGCGCCGATGGTACTGCAGGGGGGACCCTGTGGGAGAGTAGGACGCCGCCGAACAATTATTCAGAAGAACCCCCATCCGGGTCCCGGATGGGGGTTCTTCGCGTTTCCGGGACGGCCGAATGCCTCGGAACAAGCCCTGGAACGAGGACCGCCCGCTCGCCGGTGCGGCGAGCGGGCGGGGCAGGGTTCAGACGAGGTGGTCGAACTCGCCGGCCCTGGCACCGAGGATGAAGGTGCGGAGTTTGGCTGCGGTGGTGGTCAGGACGACGGAGGGGTCGTCGGATTCGCGGACGTGGCGGAGATCCCCGTTTCCTTGCGCCAGTTCCAGGCAGTTGTCGGCGCCTTCCGCGTCGCTGTACGACGACTTCTGCCAGACC
The DNA here is from genome assembly GCF_042724755.1 of Kitasatospora sp. NPDC127067. Lineage (NCBI taxonomy): Bacteria > Bacillati > Actinomycetota > Actinomycetes > Kitasatosporales > Streptomycetaceae > Kitasatospora > Kitasatospora sp. NPDC127067. The sequence goes on from NZ_JBHXEM010000007.1 coordinate 615, forward strand.
AGGTGGGACATCGGACGCCTTTCAGGTTTGAAGCTCGTAGAGGATGTGGTGAATGAGCCCCCAAGAGTCGCGCGCATCGAGCTTACGCAGGGCTTCGCTGCCATCGGCAGGCGGTAGCGCCAGCTCGCTCAGCTGCTGGAACTTCCTGGCGTAGACATCCGTCTCCGCCGGTTCGCCGAGATGCTCCGCTCGCTTGGGGCCGGACAAGATGATCGTTGACAGCTCGCGGCATCCTGGATCGCAGACCAGGAACGATGCCGATAGCGGGGCATGCTTGGGTGCCGTGAACGGCAGTACTTGGATGCTGACGTTCGGCATTTCCGCCATGTCGAGCAGGTGGAGGAGTTGAGCCCTCATCGCTGCGTCACCGGCGAAGCGCATGCGCAACGCAGCCTCATGGATGACGAAGTTGAGGAGCTTGTCATCGGTGAGGATGCGCTGTCGATCCATTCGGAAGCGCACCTGCGTCTCGGGCGCCCACTGACTTCCAAGGGCGCCTTCGTAGATCGCCATCGCGTAGTCAGGTAGCTGGAGGACTCCTGGGATGTAGAGCGAGTCATAGCTCTGGAGTCGGACGGACCGCTCTTCTGCTTCGGCCAAGTCCAGGGCCAACATGGGGACTTTGCCTTCGTACTCGCTCCACCAGCCCTTGCCGGTGCTCTGACCCATCTCGGCCAGGCCCTTGCGGTAGAGCGGGTCGGTGCAGCCGTAAGCATCGAGCCAGATCTCAAGGCGCTCAGGGTTCAAGGTGATCCGGCCAGCTTCGGTGTGGCTGACTGCCGGACCCTTCATGCCTACCAGCGCGCCGGCTTCTGGCGCCGACAGTCCGGCGGCCGTGCGCAGTCGCTGCAACTCTTCGCCAAATCGGCGCTGGCGTTGGCTGATTGGTCCTTTGTATCCCACGATCGCCCCTTCCCTGTCGGCGCAGTGTCGCGCACAACCCATGCGGGATGCCACTAACGAGTGAGTCTCCGTAGACGCCTTGCAACCTTGTCACTAGAGACCCTACTCTCAGTGTTGCACCGATCACACGGTGAAGTGTCTGCTTCGTCGATTCCCCCTCTTCCTCCCCTGGGGTGTCTCATGCGTGCTTGCAACCTTCCCGACTGGTCCAGCGCTCGTACCGAGCTCTCCGACCTGCTCACCTCCGCGGGGTGGCGACCGTCCGTCATCTCCGACGCCGAACTCGCCCTCCATGAAGTCTTCGTCAACGCGTGGCGGCACGGGGGCACCCTTGCGCCCGTGGTCGTGCTGGCCCTCGCCGATCACCGCCTCCGGGTCTCGGTCGCCGACAACAGCCCGGTCCTCCCGGAGTCCCGCCTCCCCGATGACCTGCTCTCCCTCTCCGGCCGGGGCCTCTTCCTCGTCCAGGCCCTCACCCACCGCTTCGGCGCCGAGCCCCGCAAGCAGGGCAAGGTCGTCTGGTTCGAACTGGAGGCCTCCGCGTGAACCGCCGCCGCTACCCCATGCAGCCCACCGACCCCCGCATCCGGGCCTACACCGAGGACCAGGTCCGCAGCCTCCTCGGGGAACTCCAGGAGCGCGGCCGCGAGTTCGGCCTGGTCTTCCCGTCGGCCGGCACGGACAGGACCCTGGACGGCCGGGTCCTGGTCCGTTTCAACACGGCTCCCGCCTCCACGCTCTTCAACCTCCTCACCCTCCTCTTCGACGCCGGCCACGGCGAGCGCCGGTGACCTCCGCGCGCAACCTTGCAAAGCCCGACGAACAGGAGCCCCCCATGTGCGTCCCCGACCCCGCCGCCGACCCCGACGTCGCCAACGCCCTCGCCGCCGCCAACTACGCCGTGGCCGCCGCCTTCAACACGGTCTTCGGCGTCGCCGTCGCCCCGCCCGTCCCCGACGACTTCGACTGGCTCAAGCTCGAAGACTTCGTCCACCACCTGGGCTTCGCCGCCGACGACTCCGACACCGCCCTCAATCTCTACCGTCTGCTCTTCGCCGTCCAGCGCGTCGCCTACCGCGAGGCCGCCGGCCGTAACTCCCCATGGCAGGCCACCCGTCTGAACCCCCGCTTGAACCCCCGCGCCGACGCGGTCCCCGGCCCGCGGTAGGCGGTGGCATCGGCCCGGACTGGCAGCATGTCCCCATGGATGCAGTTGACCTGGGCGAGTTCGTGGTGCGGCGCGGCAGGGAGGCCGACGCGGACGCGTTGGTCGGCATCGACTCGGTCGCGCTCGAAGGCGACGAGGACCGGGCGGCGAGCATCCGCAGGTGGTGCCGACAGGGCCCGATCAGCCCGCTGTTCGTGGCGGAAGGCGCGACCGGCCCGCTCGGCTACTGCGTCGTCGAGTACACGTTCTTCGAGCAGGGCTTCGTCACGATGCTGATGGTCGGACCGTCCGCTCGTGGCACCGGCGTCGGCCGCCGGTTGCTGGACGCCGTGGCGGCCTCCTGCGAGACCCCGAAGCTGTTCACCTCGACCAACGTCTCCAATCATCCGATGCGGCGACTGCTGCAACGGGCCGGGTGGCGGCCGGTCGGCCTTCTCCACGGCCTCGACGAGGGCGACCCGGAACTGTTCTACCTCCACCGACCGCGGAGCGGCACGTCCGGATCTCCGTCGCCGACCGGGTTGCGACCCGGCCGGGTGGACGAGTTCACGGCGCGTCTCGACAGTGCCTGGGAGTGGTGGCACGCGGCCGTCGAGGACGCCCAGGAGGGCCTCTGGACCCGCACCGCCCTCGAACGGCAGGTGATGGACGACCTCGCCGCCGCGACCGTCGGACTCGGATACCTGGAGCCGTCCGTCGAACTGCCCCTGCGCAACCGGCTCTGCCGGATCGCCACCTGGGCGGGTGTGCTGCGGCTCGCCGCCCGGGCGGGCGGCTGGGACCTCGTCCCGGTCACCGGAGTGGTCCCACCCCGCCCGGCGGGGATGGCCGAACTGCTCTCCGCCGTCCACGCGGTGGGGGAGCAGGGCGAGGCCTGGCTGCGGCGGCTCTCCGCTGACGGACCGCCACCGCTTCGCGCGGTCAACGGGTTCGAGGCCTTCCTCTTCGGCCCGGGCTCGGTCGAGGACCTCCGTCAGTTCTTCTACGACTAGTGCGGTGCCACGGACCGGCGGCGGCTTGGCAAAGATCTGGATCCCTTGTGGATCCCGTTCGGCAAAGACGCTGGTACGCCGGGCGGGTCCCGCCCTACGGTGACGCTGTGAGCAATGATGCGAATGTGCCTGCCGTGCCCGTCGAGGCCTTTGAAACCCCCTACTACGCGGCGGTCTTCACCGCGGTGCCGACCCAGGACCGGGCCGGCTACAGCGAGACCAACGACCGCATGGAAGACCTGCTGAAGGACATCCCGGGGTACCTGGGGATGGACCACGCGCAGACTCCCGGCGGGCTGTCCATCACCGTCGGGTACTTCCGTGACGCCGACGCCCTCACGGAGTGGCGGACCAACGCCGAGCACCGCGCGGCGCAGAAGCGCGGGCGGGCCGAGTGGTACGAGCGCTACACGCTGCACGTGGCGAAGGTGGAGCGGAGCCACGGGTTCGTGCGGGAGTAGCTCCCCGGAGCCCGGCCGCAGTCGTCGGGTCCGGGACGGCGGGGCGAGGCCCATAACCTGGTGATATGACGACTCCCTGGCCCGACGAGGCCACGTTCGCCCGCGGTGAGCGGGTGGCGCTGACCACCCCGGACCCGCCGCGCCCCGAACTCGGCCACCTGGGCGGCGAGATCCTCGGCACCCGGGGCGTGGTCCTCGAATGCGCCGTCGAGGCCGATGACCGCGACGGTGGCCACGTCGGGCCCGTGTACCAGGTCGAGACGGAGGACGGCAGTCCTTGGCGGCTGCGGCCGGAGTTCCTGAGGTCCCTCGACCGCCGGTAGTGCTTCGTCAGGTCGGTCCCGGTCCCGGTCCCGGTCCCGGTCCCGGGCGTGGGCGTGGGCGCGGGGCGGCATCGGCGCAGTGATCGGTCGGACCGTCCGGGCCTCGTCGTTCCTGGAGCAGGAAGTCGGCCGGGCCGACTTCCCACTCCGCGGCTGCTCAGTCCTTGGGCACGAGCGGCGTCAGCGGCAGGGCGACCCGGCTCTCCCAGGCCTGCTCCAGCGCCCGGCTGAACGTCTCCGCGGGCTGAGCGCCCGAGACACCCAGCCGCCGGTCCAGGACGAAGAACGGCACGCCCGTCGCCCCCATGGCGCTCGCCGTGGCCTCGTCCTCGCGCACCGCCTCCGCGTACGCCTCCGGGTCGGCCAGGACCGCCGCGGCCGCCTCGCCGTCCAGCCCCGCGTCGACCGCCAGCTCGACCAGGCGGCCCGCCTCGAAGGCCGACCGCTCCTCGGCGAAGTTCGCCCGGTACAGCGCGTCCAGCAGCTGCCCCTGCCGGCCGTGCTCCTCGGCGAAGTGCAGCAGACGGTGCATGTCGAAGGAGTTCGCGGCGTCGCGCCCCTCGCGCAGGTACGGCAGGCCCTCGGCGTGCGCGTTCTCCGCGATCCGGGCCTCCGCCGCCTCGGCCTGCTCCAGGCTCATCCCGTACTTGGCGGCGAGCAGCGGCAGCACCGGACGGGCCTCGTGCGGCGCCCGCGGGTCCAGCTCGAAGGAGCGGTGGACGACCTCCACCTCCTCGCGGTGCGGGAACGCCGCCAGCGCCTGCTCGAACCGGGCCTTGCCGACGTAGCACCACGGGCAGTTGATGTCGCTCCAGATCTCCACGCGCACGGCGCCGCACTCCTTCCAGCCTCGCGCGGACCTCCCGCGCCTGCTCCTGCCGGAACGCCTCCGTCCACCTGGATATTTCTCTCACTGAAATATCCAGGCCGGTCGGTCGGCGGCCTCCTGTCTCAGCGCCGATCCCAGGCCTCGCGCTGGGCGGACACCGTCGGGACGGCGGCGACGGCCTCGGCGTAGCGGCCCTGCCTGCTCAGGATCTCGGCAACCGCTCGGTGGGCCCCGTGCTCGGTGGACGACCGGAGCAGGTCGAGGGCCTCGTCCGCCCGGCCGTCCTGATCCAGCAGCCAGGCCAGCGTGGTGTCCCACTGGCCGGGCTCCCGCTCGCTCAGGGCCCGCGCCTCCGCGATGCCCTCGGCACGGCGCCCGGCCTTCGCGAGCAGGCGCAGCCGGGTGAAGCGCAGGACATCGGAATGCGCGTCGACGTACGCGGCGTCGAGGCCGTCGACGAGCTCCAGCGCCCGCTCCGGGCGGCCCGCCTTGATCAGCAGTTCGATCGCCTCGTGGAGGAGGTTTCCTCTGGCACGCTCGTAGGTGGGTCGCCCGACGTCGACGGCCTCGTCGGGGCGTCCCTGGCGGGCCAGGAAGGCCATGAGGCGCCGACGGGCGTGCCGGCCGTCCGCTTCGACGGCCTCGTGCAGGACGGCTTCGGCCTCCCGGACCCGCCCCTGCTCCTCCAGCGCCTCCGCGCACCGGTTCCGGGTGAGCCGCGCGTGCTCGCCGGCGGCCAGCTCGCGGAGCCGGTCGATCCGGCCCTGGCCGGCGAGGAGGTCCGCGTACAGCCAGGCGATGCGCGGGACGACGGGCAGGACCGGGCCCAGCAGCCGGATCGCCTCGTCCGCCCGGCCCATGCGCTCCAGGGCTCGCCCGTACAGCACCAGCACCTCCGACGGCTGGTGCCGGCACTCGCGCTGACCCCCGGCCGCGGAGCACCGGCAGTCCGCCGTGCCGCCCAGGGCCCGTTCGGCGCACGGGGCGAGCAGCTCCAGGACGCGGGCGTCACGGTTCTGCCCCCTGGTCAGATCGACCAGTGACTCCAGGATCCAGGGCTCCCCGAGGTGGGGCGTGAGCACCTCGACGGCCTCGTCCACCCGCCCGGCCTCCACCAGCGCCTCGGCGAACCAGCGGCAGTCGTGCGCCGACTTCAGGCCGGCCGCGTCCGGACGCACCAGCGCCAGCCCCTCCTCGATCCGGCCCTGCCGGACCATGATCGTGGCGGACTCCCGCACGGCGAGCGGCCAGCCGACCGCGACGAACGGCTCCAGGACCGTCAGGGCCCGTTCGAACTCCCCCACCGCGCACAGCTCACTGACCGCCACCTCGGCGCAGAACCACTCACCACGGTCCCGGGCGGTCTCGATCAGCAGTTCCAACTGCCCCTGGCGGGCCAGGTATTCCGCCATGGCAGGTTCTATTCCGCCGTCGAACTGCCGCTGCCAGGCGAGATCGTCAAGATTCACCGGGCCAGGCTAAGTGACGGGGTCGACGTCCTGCCCGGAGATAATCGGCGGATGTCCGAAACCTTCGTTGACCTGGGATTTGTCACGGCGCCCTCCGGGGTGGTGGTGCTGGCGATGGCCAGCTGGATCGACGAGTGGCCGAGGGTGGGCGAGCCGCTGTCGGTGCGCGCCGCGGCCGCGGCGGAGGCGGGCGGCGGGCACCTCCAGGAATGGGAGTACGAGGCGGTCGCCGTTCCGGCCGCCGCCGACCGGCCGTTGGCGGTGCGGGCCACCACGGAGCCTTCGGCCTTCGACGAGGAGCCGACGATCGCGACGCTGGAGATCGCCCTCGGCCTGCCCTGGCCCGAGGGGGTGGACAGTTCGGTGCTGCTCGGGGACCTGCCGGTCGACCGGGGCGGCATGGCGGTCGGCGACGCCGTGGGGCTGGACGCCTGGACGGGGCTGGAGCACGAACCGGCCGACGGACTCGCCGACCTCTCCTTCTGGGGCCGGTACGGGAAGGACGCGCACGAGCGGTTCGGCGGCGAGCGGCTCTCCCCGTACGGCGGGGAGGACGGGCCGTACGGGTGGCTCGACCTGCCGGTCGCGGAGGCGGTCGCGCGGGAGGTCGAGATCAGCACCTGGCAGGGCGGCCTGCGCGGCAGGGGAGTGGCGACCATGGTGGAGAAGCACGTCGACTACCTCCGCTTCCGGCGGGCCGGCCTGCACCACCCGCTGCACGTGGGCGCGATCGAGGTCGGCGGCTGCCAGGTGCTCGGGATCGACTGGGACCCGGGCGACCACGCCGTCCGGCACCACGGTGGGCGGGACTGCGGCCAGGTCTTCCCGGTCACCCTCGAAGCCGACGGCGCCGGCGGCACGGTCCTGCGCTGGACCATCCCGCCCTACGACCTCGACGAGAGCGAGGACGACTGACCGGGAGCCGCCGGCGAGCCCGCCGTCGGGTCCCAGAGCCCGGCGGCCTCGCCGCGCTCCAGGTGGTCGGCGTAGACGGCGGTCTTCCAGGCGATCAGTGAGCGGCACTCCTCCAGCTCCCGGATCCGCTCGTCGACGCGCTGCCGGTGGGCGTCCAGCAGCCGCAGCCGTTCGGCCTCGTTGCCCGGCCCCTGCCGTACCAGGTCGGCGAAGCGGCGGAGGTCGGCGAGCGGCATGCCGGACCCGCGCAGCCTGATGCAGATCTCCAGCCACTGCACGTCGAGCACGGCGTACCGCCGGCGTCCGCCCGCCGTGCGCCGCACCGGGCCGACCAACAGGCCCTCGCGCTCGTAGAAGCGCAGGGCGTGCACGCTGAGCCCGGTGCGCTCGGCCACTTCGCCGATGCTGAGTTCCGTCATGGCGTCAGAGCATAGGAGCGGACCCGCAGGGCTTGATCTAGACCGCGCTCCACTTCCTACCGTCGTCGCCATGACCACCACCAGCAAGGCCACCGCCGGCCGGCAGCAGCCGACCGGCTCGCCCTTCTCCGCCGCCGCCACCGCCGAGGACGTCCTGGCGGGCGTCGACCTCTCCGGCCGCACCGCCGTCGTGACCGGCGGCTACTCCGGCCTCGGCCTGGAGACCACCCGGGCGCTGACCGCCGCCGGGGCCACCGTGATCGTCCCGGCCCGCCGCCCGGACATCGCCCGTGCGGCGCTCGACGGAACCGGGAGCAGGATCGTCCCGATGGACCTCGCCGACCCCGTGAGCGTCCGTGCCGCCGCCGGGCTGATCCGCGAGGCCACGGACCACCTCGACCTGCTGCTGGCCGTCGCCGGCGTCATGGCCACCCCCGAGCGGCGCGTCGGGCCGGGCTGGGAGGGGCAGTTCGCCACCAACCACCTGGGGCACTTCCTCCTCGCCTGCGAGCTGTACCCGCTGCTGGCCGCCGCCCCGGACGGCGCGCGCGTCGTCGTCAACAGCTCCGCCGGGCACGCCCTGACCGACATCCGCCGGCACGACCCGCACTTCCGCACCGGCTACGACAAGTGGCTGGCGTACGGCCAGTCCAAGACCGCCAACGCCCTGTTCGCCGTGCACCTCGACGCGCTCGGCCGGGGTGAAGGCGTCCGGGCGTTCGCGCTCCACCCCGGGAAGATCATCACCGGGCTCCAGCGGGAGATGACCCGGCGGGAGCAGGTCGAGCGCGGCTGGGTGGACGACCGGGGCAACGTGATCGGCGCGGACTTCAAGTCCCCTTCCCAGGGCGCGGCCACCGGCCTGTGGGCGGCCACCTCCCCGCTGCTCGACGGCCGCGGCGGGCTCTATCTGGAGGACTGCGAGGTGGCCCGCGTCTGTGGCCCGGACACCCCGATGGACGACGGCGGCGTCCGCCCGTACGCCGTCGACCCGGACGGGGCCGCCCGCCTCTGGGAGCTCTCGCTGGCCGCGACCGGCGCCACCCCGGTGCCGCGCTGAACCGTCGGACCGGGCGCCGCTACAGGGACATCCAGCAGTACAGCTGCTCGCCGGCGGCCCGCGCCCGCCGGGCGAGGGCGATCAACTCCTCGGCCAGCGGCAGCAGGTCGGACGGGTCGGCGCCGTCCCACTCCTCCGCCTCGGCCCACCGTCCGACGACCTCGGGCAGCCGCTCGTCGGGCACCCCGGCGAGCGCGTCCCGGGCGGCGGCGCCCAGTGCGGTGACCCACGGGCCCGTCGCCCACGGGTCGTCCTCGTCCTCGGGCCCGGACGGGCCGGGTGGTGGTGTGGTCGGCCAGACGGCCGTCTCCGTCACCAGGTCGGCCCGCCACGGTTCCCCGAGGGCGGCCGCCACCAGCTGGCCGAGCACGAGGTCCGGATCGACGCCCTTGGCCTCCACCCCGTCGAAGGCCCCGTCGGCGGCCTTCTCGGAGGAGCCGTCGCCGTCGAGCGGCGGCAGCCCGCCGTCCCCGAGCTCCAGCGCCCGGACGACCGTGGCCGCGTCGGCCGCGCGGAAGTAGTCGGTCAGCACACCCATCGCGGCCGCCCTTTCGTTCGACGTTGGGCGCCAGTGAAGCAGCCGGCACCGACAGGGAGTGGGAAGTCGGCCCGACCGACCTCCCACTCCGCAGGGCCCGCCCCCGCTCCCGGCGGGCCGTCAGCAGGAGATGTTGCCGCCGCCGACGTCGGTGCCCAGCACGCCGACGAACTGCTTGTAGAGGTTGATCCGGTCGTTGCGCTGGTCCGGGTTCTTGCCGTCGCACTCCAGCGCGCCGTTGATGGTGCGGATGGTCTCGCCGAAGCCCTTGTTGTTGACGACGGCGTCGTGCGCGGTCATCCGCCCGGCGCCGCTCTGGGTGTTCCAGAACCAGAGGGCGGTCTTCCAGGACGTCGCCGGGTTCTTCTCGACCTGGTACGGGTCGTGCAGCAGGTCGATGTGCAGGGCGTCGCCGGCCGCCTTGTAGTTGAAGTTCCAGCTCAGCTGGAGCGGTCCGCGTCCGTAGTACGCGGACTGCCCGGCCGGACAGCCGTAGGACTGCGAACTGTCGCAGTAGTGCGGGTAGTTGGCGGTGTTCTGTTCGACGACGTACCGCAGGCCGCCGGTCTCGTGGCTGACGTTGGCCAGGAAGGCGGCCGCTTCGCGCTTGCGGGTGGCGGTGTCACCGGTGGTGGTGAACTTGGGGAAGGCGCCCAGGGCGTCGGTGAGGCCCTGGTAGCTGTAGAAGGAGTTCCGGTTCGGGAACATCTTGTTGAACTGGGCCTCGCTGACCACGAAGGACCCGGCGGCGGAGGCCGGGGCGCTCTGGCCGGCGACGGCGAGGGTGCTCAGCACGGCGGCGGAGGCCACCAGGGACAGGGTGCGCGAGAGCTTCATCGATCTCCTCGATTCCGGTAGTGGGATTGGCATTTCGCATGCGAAGAGCCCCCGTCATCCTCGCGGTCGGAAAGCGTCAAATATGGCCACCGGAGGTCTAAACCACTCGTACGGGTCGTATCCGGTCCGATCGCTGGACGCCGCCCGTCGGCGGGGGCCCACCGGGCTGTCGGTCGCACCGGATAGCCTCCTTCCGAGCGGGACGGCAGCACCGGGGGAACGGGGAGCAGGGGCGAATGAGCGGGCACACCGACGACACGGGCGACGAGCGCCTGGCCGCCGAGGGCGAGGTCGCCCTCGCCCGGCTGGCGATCGACTCCGGCGACCTGGCCCACGCCGCCGACCACCTCGGCGACGCGATCCTCGCCGACCCCCAGCTGCCCGAACTGCACGAGGCACTGGCCGAGTTGTGCGCGGCGGCGGGCGGACCGGCCGCGGCCCGCGAGCTGTTCCCGCTGGACGGCCAGGTGTACCTCGGCACGGTGGCCTGCCGGGCCCACGTGGAGGCCGCCGCCGGGGACTGGGACACCGCCGTCGGCCTGCTCGCCTCCGCCGTCCAGCACGAGCCGGCCCGCCCCTGGGCGCACGCCGCCTGGCTCGCCCGCGAGGACCTGCCCGGCCTGGTCGACCCGGACGCCGTCGCCCAGGCGGTGGCCCGCGCCACCGGCGCGCTGCCCGACCCGCTCCCGGCCGAACCGGCCGAAGCCGTACGGCCGTTCCACGACTTCGTACAGGCCGTCCTGGCCCGGCACGAGGACCACGTGTCGCTGCTGGCGATGGCCTCCGGTCTGACCCGCCGGCTCGGCGACACCGACCGCGCCGTCGAACTCGCCGATCGGGCCCACCGGCTGGCCCCCGGCTACCTGACCGCAGTGATGCTCGGCAACGCCCTGCGCTCGGCCGGCCGGCCGGAACGGGCGCTCGCCGTCTGGGAGGCCGAGCTGGCCCGGGTCGCGCCGGACCGCGACGACTCCAGCAGCTACCTCGCCGTCGACGTCGCCGAGTTGTACGGCGCCCTCGGGCGCCCCGCCGAAGGCCTGCCCTGGCTCGACCGGGTGCTCGCCGCCGAGCCCGACCACCCCAAGGCGGGCCCGGCCCGGTACGGGCTGCGCCACGCCCTCGACGGCGACCCGGCCCACCTGCTCGGCCTGGCCGACCACCACCGCTCCCACCCCGAGCACGAGTACGCCCAGGAACTGCTGGAACGGCTGAGCCACCGGGAGCCCTGGCTCGGCCTGGTCTCCGGCGCCACCGAGGCCACCGTCAACGTGCTGCACCAGGTGCTCGCCGCCCCCGACACCGGCCGCGACACCGAGATCGACTGCACGGCCTCCACCGTGGAGCCGCCCAGCTCGGTGCTGGCCGTCCGGCTCGCGCTGCCGCGCTCCACCGTCGGTTACCGGGCCGTCGGCGAGCCCGACCCCCGGCTGCCGCTGACCGAACCCACCACCCGGATCTGGGCCTGGGACGGCACCGACCCGCGCCCGGCCGTCGCCCCGCCCGCGCCGCGCAGCGCCGAACTCGTCCGCGCCACCGCCGAGATCTTCTGGCCGACCGTCCCCGCCGCCTACGACCACGCCGTCCGGCTGGCCGGACTGCCGCTGGACGACCTGCTCGGCGTCCTGGTCCACCCGCCCGTGCCGCGCGAGGACGAACTCGGCCGCGCCCTGCTCGCCCACCAGCCCGAACTCTGGGTGCGGGCCGTCCAGGTCTTCGCCTGCCTCGGCATCGCCCACCACCGAACCGACCAGCCCTGGGCCGGCTCCGAGCGCCGCCGGGTGCTGCGCGACCTGCTGCTCGGGCCGGAGGACTGGGTGGTCGAGGCGGCCGGCTTCGCGCTGGTCGCGATCGGCTGGACCCAGCCGCAGACCCGGGCCGACGTCGCCGCCCTGCTCCAGCAGCGGCTGCACCACGGCGCCCGGGCCCGCCGCACCCGGGCGGTGACGATCCTCCGCTCGCTGTCCGCGCTGGTGCTCGCCGCGCCCTGGACGTCCGACGAGGACCGCGCGCTCGCCCGGCACCTGATGGAGCAGGAGGACGCCGCCGACGCGGGGGCGGAGGCCGCACCGGAGGCGGCGGACCAGGCCGAGGCGGCGGAGCACCCGGGGACCGCGGAGCACCCGGAGGCGGCGGAGCGGGCGGAGGCCGAGCGGGCCGCCGGGGAGGAGCCCCGCCCCGGCCGCCTGCGCCGCCTCTTCGGCCGGGGCTGAGGCCTGGGTTGAGGCCTGGGTTGAGGCGAGGTCTGAGGCCAGGTCTGAGACGAGGCCTGAGGCCGGGGCCGGCCCTAACCCATTCCCGGCAGCGGTTCCTGGTCGACGTCGAACCGCGCGACCCGCTCCGCCGGGTCCCGGCACTCCGGTCCCAGCCGCAGCATCCGCGACTCGGGGTCGTGCAGCGGCCGGTGGCAGCGGCGGCAGGTCACCCGCGGGCGGAGGGTCTGCGCGGTGTCCGTCCCGGGAAGCGGCTCGGGGCCGGACGCGCCGGACGCGCGGGTCGGACCGGTCGAGCCGGGCAGGCCGGACGTGCCGGGCAGGCCGGTCGCGCCGGGAGGGTTGGTCGGGCTGGTCATGCTGAGACGGTAGCCGCCCACGCCGTCAAGGCCCCTGCCGGTGCGTGAAACGATGGCCCCATGGCGAGCGACCGCAGCAGCGCAGGAGACCCGGCACGCACCCTCGCCCTGCTCTGGGGGCTCACCGCCGAGGACAAGCCCGGCCGGCGCGGGCCCCGGCAGGCGCGCTCGACCGGTGAGATCGCCACCACCGCGATCGCCCTCGCCGACGCCGAAGGAGCGGACGCCGTCACCATGCGCCGGGTCGCGCAGGAGCTGGGGCTCTCCCCGATGGCGCTCTACACCTACGTGCCCGGCAAGGCCGAGCTGCTCGACCTGATGCTGGACACCGTCTACGCCACGATGCCCCGCAGCACCCCCGCCGACGAGGGCTGGCGCTCCCGGGTCACCGCCGTCGCGGACGACAACCGGGCGCTGCACCGCGCCCACCCGTGGGTCGCCGCCGTCTCCACCAGCCGTCCGCCGCTGGGGCCCGGCCTGATGGCCAAGTACGAGTACGAGCTGCGCGCCTTCGAGGGCACCGGGCTCTCCGACGTCGACCTGGACGCCGCGCTGACCCACCTGCTCGGCTTCGTCCAGACCTGCGCCCGGATGGCCGCCGACGAGCGCGCCGCCCGGCAGGACAGCGCGATGACCGACGCGCAGTGGTGGGCGGCCAACGCCGGGCTGCTCGCCCGGGTCTTCGACCCCGAGCGCTATCCGGTCGCCGCCCGGGTGGGTGCCGCGGCCGGTGCGGCGCACGGCGGCGCGTACAGCCCGGACCACGCCTACGCCTTCGGTCTGGCCCGGGTCCTGGACGGGCTCGACGCCCTCATCGCGGGGCGGTAGCCCGCCCGTCGTACTCCTGGCGGGCCGTCTCGACCTCCGGCACCCGCCGCTCCGACCAGTGCGCCAGCGCCGCGACCAGCTCCGCCGCCTCCCGCCCCAGCGGGGTGAGGCTGTAGTCGACCCGCGGCGGGATCACCGGGTGGGCCTCGCGCAGCACGAAGCCGTCCCGCTCCAGCGTCTGGAGGGTCTGGGCGAGCATCTTCTCGCTGACCCCGGTGACCTTGCGGCGCAGTTCGCTGAACCGGTAGCCGCGCTCGTTCAGCGCGCCCAGCACCAGCACGCCCCAGCGGCTGGTGACGTGCTCCAGCACGCCCCGGGACGGGCACATCCGGTCGAAGACGTCGGCGGGGGGCAGTCCGCCGGCCTTCAGCTCGCTTACCTTCATGTCAGTACCCTACTTTGAAGTACGTACTTTCGAAAGGTTAGTGCCACCCCTAGGGTGAGTTTCGAGGCCAGAACCCCGTAGCAACCCCTGAGGAGCACACCATGTACGTCGTCACCGGTGCCACCGGCCAGCTCGGCCGTCTCGTCGTCGAGGGCCTGCTGGCCGAGGTCCCCGCGAGCGAGGTGGCCGTCGCCGTCCGCTCCGCCGAGAAGGCCGCCGACCTGGCCGCCCGCGGCGTGACCGTCCGGGTGGTCGACTACGACAAGCCGGAGACCCTGGCCGGCGCCTTCGCCGAGGGCGACCGGGTGCTGCTGATCTCGGGCAGCGAGGTCGGCCGCCGGATCCCGCAGCACCGGGCCGTGGTGGAGGCCGCCAAGGCCGCCGGGGTCGCGCTGCTCGCCTACACCAGCATCCCGGGGGCGGCCACCTTCCGGCTGGCCGACGAGCACAAGGCGACCGAGGAGCTGATCCTCGCCTCCGGCCTGCCGCACGCCTTCCTGCGCAACGGCTGGTACACCGAGAACTACCTGGGCGACGCGGCCGGCACGGTGGCGCGCGGCGTGGTGCTCGGCAGCGCCGGGCAGGGCCGGGTCGCCACCGCCCCGCGCGCGGACTACGCGGCCGCGGCGGTCGCCGTCCTGGTCGGCGAGGGGCACCGGGGCGAGGTGTACGAGCTGAGCGGCGACGCCGCCTGGAGCCTGCCCGAGCTGGCCGCCGAGCTGGCGAAGGCCTCCGGCCGGCCGGTCGAGCACCGGGACGTCACCCCGGCCGAGCACCTGGACGCGCTGGTCGGCGCGGGCCTGCCGCAGGGCTTCGCCGAGGCCCTGGTGGACGTGGACGCGGGCATCGCGCGCGGCGAGCTGGCCGGCACCCCGGGCGACCTGGCCCGGCTGATCGGCCGTCCGACCGTCCCGCTGGCCGAGTCCGTCCGCGCGGCCCTGAACTCCTGAGGCGCCGCGGGCCGGGACCGCCGAGCCGCCGCTCCGGGCCCCGGAGCGGCGGAGCCGTCCGACCTACGAGCAATGTCATGACCAAAATCCGGAAACGGAGATGACAGCCTGCCCTCCCGCCCGCTACCGTCGCCTCGACACACGCGCGCGGGAAGGCACTCGGCCATGGCGGGAACAGACCAGCAGGACTACGGCCGGGGCCTCTGGTCCGGCGTCGCCGCCTACGGCATCTGGGGGCTCTTCCCGCTGTTCTGGCCGCTGCTGGAACCGGGTGCCGCCGACGACATCCTGGCCAACCGGATGGTCTGGTCCCTGGTCGCGGTCGTCCTGCTGCTGATCGCCCAGCGGCACTGGGGCTGGATACGCCCGCTGCTGCGCCAGCCCCGCCGGCTCGCCATGCTGGCCGGCGCGGCCGCCGTGATCTCGGTCAACTGGGGCGTCTACATCTGGGCCGTCAACGCCGGGCACGTGGTCGAGACCAGCCTCGGCTACTTCATCAACCCCCTGGTCACCATCGCCTTCGGCGTCCTGGTGCTCAAGGAGCGGCTGCGCACCGCGCAGTGGACCGCGGTGGGCATCGGCGCCGCCGCCGTCGCGGTGCTGGCCGTCGCGTACGGGCAGCTGCCCTGGATCGCGCTCACCCTGGCGCTCTCCTTCGCGACCTACGGCCTGCTGAAGAAGCAGGTCGGGCTGAGCGGGCTGGAGAGCCTGGCCGCCGAGAGCGCCTTCATGTTCCCGTTCGCCCTCGGCTACCTGGTCCACCTGGAGGTCAGCGGGCGCGGCACCTTCGGGCACACGGTGGCCGGCTCGTACGGCTGGGGGCACTCCGGGCTGCTGATGCTCAGCGGGGTGATCACCGCGATCCCGCTGCTGCTCTTCGGCGCGGCCGCCGTCCGGGTGCCGCTGACCGTGCTCGGGCTGCTGCAGTACCTGGCGCCGGTGTTCCAGTTCCTGATCGGCGTCGCGGTGTTCCACGAGTCCATGCCGCCCGCCCGCTGGGCCGGCTTCGGCCTGGTCTGGGCCGCGCTCGCGCTGCTGACCTGGGACGCGCTGCGCCAGGTGCGGGCCGACCGCGCGGTGCGGGCCGCGGCACGGCCGCAGCCCGCACCCGCCGAGGCGGCCGTCACACGCTGATGTCCCGGCTGGTGAAGCGGGACCAGGCCGCCGAGCCGAACACGGCGACGTAGGCGGCCTGGAGGCCGAGGTCCTTCAGCACGCCGTCCCAGTACATCGGCGCCCGCAGCAGGTCCGCGAAGCTCAGCCAGTAGTGGGAGAACAGGAACGGGCTGACGGCGTGCAGCTGCGGGAAGACGTCCAGGATCTGGACGGTGACCACCAGCCCGACGGTGGCGGCCATCGCCGCGATGCCGCTGCCGGTGAGGGTGGAGACGAACAGCCCGATCGCCACCAGCCCGGCCAGCGAGGCCGCGACCACCAGGGCCACCAGCAGCGCGCGCAGCAGCGCGTCGCCGAGGCCGATGGTGTCCCCGGAGAGCAGCGTGACCCGGCCGAGCGGGAAGAGCGCGGCGCCCGCGGCCAGCGCCGTCACCGCGACCGTCGCCGTGGCGGCCGCGCAGAACACCAGCCCGGCGGTGAACTTGGCGGCCAGCAGCCTGGTCCGCCCCGCCGGGGCGACCAGCAGGTAGCGCAGCGTCCCGGCGGCCGCCTCGCCCGCCACCGAGTCCCCGGCGATCACGCCGACCGTCATCGGCAGGAAGACCGGCAGCGCCACCGCGAGCGCGGTGAAGACCAGGAAGAGCCCGTTCTGCGTGGTCTGCGCGATGAAGCTCGGACCGCCGCCGCCCTCGTGCGGACTGTCCGTGTTGAGCTTGACCACCACCCCGATCAGGATCGGCAGTGCCGCCAGGATGCCCAGCAGCACCTTGGTGCGCATCCGGCGGAAGGTCAGGTGCAGCTCGCTGCGGAACAGCGCCAGGAACCCGGCCGCCGTCCGCGGCCGGCGGCCGGTGCCGGTCGGCGGCGCCCCGGCCCGCGACAGTGCCTCAGCCCGCGACATCGAAGCCCTCCCCGGTCAGCGCCACGAAGGCGTCCTCCAACGTGCCCCGCTCCAGCCCGAAGCCGTGCACCCGCACCCCGGCCTCGACCAGCGCCGCGCACAGCCTGGGCAGCGCCTCCTCGCCCAGGACGCCCGGCTCGCCGTCCACCCGGTCCTCGCCCGGCACCAGGGCGGTGACCCGGTGGGCCGCCAGCACCTCCGCGGCCCGCGCCACGTCCGGGGTCCGGACCACCAGCCGGCCCTGCGCCCGGGCGGCCAGCTCGGCGACGGTGCCCTGCACCACCAGCCGGCCCCGGGACATCACCGCGGCGTGGGTGCAGACCTGCTCGATCTCGTCCAGCAGGTGCGAGGAGAGGAACACCGTGGTGCCCTCCGCCGCGACCTCCCGGACCAGCGTCCGGATCTCCCGCATGCCCTGCGGGTCCAGCCCGTTGGTCGGCTCGTCCAGCACCAGCAGTTCGCGCGGCTGCAGCAGTGCGGAGGCCAGGCCCAGGCGCTGCTTCATGCCCAGTGAGTACGCGCGGGCCTTCTTGCCCGCCGCGGCGCTCAGGCCGACCCGCTCCAGTGCCGCCTCGACCCGCTGCCGGCGGGTGCGCGGGTCGGCGGTCGGGTCGGCGGCGTCGAAGCGCACCAGGTTGTCCCGGCCGGAGAGGAAGCCGTACAGGGCCGGGCCCTCGATCAGCGCGCCCACCCGGGGCAGCACGGTGGCGACGGACTGCGGCATCGGCTCGCCGAGGACGCTGGCCGCGCCCGAGGTGGGGGCGATCAGGCCCATCAGCATCCGGATGGTGGTGGTCTTGCCGGAGCCGTTGGGGCCCAGGAAGCCGAAGACGGACCCGCGCGGCACGGCCAGGTCCAGGCCGTCCACGGCGAGCTGGCCGCCGCGGAAGCGCTTGGTCAGGCCGCGGGTCCGGATGACGTCGTCGGCGGCCTCACGCGAGGCCGGGGCGGCCGGGGAGGCGGCGGAGACGGGGGAGGAGGCGGGGGAAGCGGATGGGACGGGCGCGGGGGCCGGACGCGGCACCGCGCCCGTACCCCCGGCCGACTCCGTAACGTCCCCCGTTACGGGAGCCTTGGTCATCCGTCAGTTCACCCCGGCGGCGTGCTGGAGGACCGGCAGGGTCACCGCGCCGGCCAGGACCCGGCCGTCGTCGGTGAGCAGGACGTTGAGCACCTTGGTGCTCACCAGGGTGCCGCCGGCGACCGGCTTGCCGAGCGACTTCACCATCGCCTGCGGGTTCAGCGACTGCGCCGCCCCGTTCCCGCGGCCGCCGTGCTTGCCGCCCTTGGCGTCGCCCTTCGGTGCCCCGTCCACCGCGTCGGGCAGCCGGGTGGAGACGACCGTCGTCCAGCCCTCGCCGATCACGTCGACGCCCTCGGGCGCCCCGGTGCCGCGGTGCTCCCGGGCGTCGCCCGGCGCGCCCTTGGCCACGTCCCCGGCCTTCTGCTCCGTCACCTTGGCGCCCTTGGGGGCGGAGAAGTCGAAGGTCTTGTCGGCCGGCTTGGCGAAGGACACCTGGGTGAAGCGGACGTTCAGCACGGTGCTGCCGTCCACGGACTTCACCGCCACCGCCAGCGGCACCCCGTTGTCGGCGGCCACCGCGATCCGGACCTCGGCCAGCGTCGAACCGGACTGGGTGGGCTTCACGCTCAACTCGTAGGCGTTCTGCCCGGCCACCTTGGCCGTCCCGGCGACGGTCACCGAGGTGGTGCCGGCGCTCCCGGTCAGGAACTGCTTCGCGGCCTCCTGCGGGGTGGTCGGCAGCTCGGACAGCGGCGCCTTGCCGTGCTGCTCGGCGGCCGCCCGCCCGGTCATGTGCACCGCGGAGTTGGACGAGCTGTCCCAGGCCCAGGCCTGGTCGCCGTTGCGGACCAGGGTGTAGCCGGCCATGTTCTCCAGCACGTCCACCCGCTGGCGGTCCGGGCCGTCCACCGCGACCCGCAGCGTCTGGTCCCCGCCGAGCAGGCCGAGCAGCTTGGACTGCGGGTCCGCGGTGGAGCCCCGGCCGTCACCGCCGTGCCCGCCGACCGCCCCGCCGAGGCCGCCGGCCGCGCCGAGCAGCTGGCCGGGCACCCCGAGGTCGGTGCTGATCGACACCGTCCCGGACAGCGTCCGGGTCTCCGACCCGAGCACCTTGGCGACCAGTTGCTCCGACGTCAGCGTCGGCAGGTCGGGTGCGCCGTCGGCGGCCAGCGCCGGGACCAGCCCCACCCCTGCGGCGATCACCGCGACCACCGCCACCGGCACCCCGGCGCGCATCAGGACGCGTCGCCGGGAGCGGTACGGCGCACCGCCGTCCAGATCGTCCCCCGCCGCCTTCTCGTTGGTCATGGCGTCCTCAACTCCTCCGCGAACACGTGTGATTGGCCTTGCCCGTCCATTAGAGGCCGCCGCGGCGCCGCCGTCATCGCCCTTTGGGGCCAGATCGGGTTGACCTTCTTGGGTACGCCGACCCTGAGGCGGCCTCAGGGTTGTCTCCACCCGCGGTACCACCGCCTGGCGTAGGGTCGCGCCATGGACGGAACCGCCATGGACGCCAGCACCCCGCCGACCGAGAACGCGATGCGCCGAGCCCTGCGCCGCGCCCGGGACGGCGTCGCCCTCGACACGACCGAGGCCGCCGTGCTGCTCCAGGCCAGAGGCGACGACCTGCTGGACCTCTGTACGAGTGCCGCCAGGGTCCGGGACGCGGGCCTCGAAGCCGCCGGCCGTCCAGGCGTCATCACCTACTCCAAGAGCGTCTTCATCCCGCTCACCCGGCTCTGCCGCGACAAGTGCCACTACTGCACCTTCGTCACCGTCCCCGGCCGGCTGCGCCGGGAGGGCCACGGGATGTACATGTCCCCGGACGAGGTGCTGGACGTGGCCCGCCGGGGCGCCGAACTCGGCTGCAAGGAAGCCCTGATCACGCTCGGCGACAAGCCCGAGGACCGCTGGCCGGAGGCCCGCGAGTGGCTGGACGCGCACGGCTACGACGACACCATCGCCTATGTGCGCGCCATGTCGATCCGCATCCTGGAGGAGACCGGCCTGCTGCCGCACCTCAACCCCGGGGTGCTGAGCTGGACGGACTTCCAGCGGCTCAAGCCCGTCTCCGCCTCCATGGGCATGATGCTGGAGACCACCGCCACCCGGCTGTGGAGCGAGCCCGGCGGCCCGCACCACGGTTCCCCGGACAAGGAGCCGGCCGTCCGGCTGCGGGTGCTGGAGGACGCCGGGCGCAGCTCCGTCCCGTTCACCAGCGGCCTGCTGATCGGCATCGGCGAGACGTACCAGGAGCGCGCCGAGTCGCTGTTCGCGCTGCGCAAGGTCTCCCGCGCCTACCACGGCGTCCAGGAACTGATCCTGCAGAACTTCCGGGCCAAGCCGGACACCGCGATGCGCGGCATGCCGGACGCCGAACTGGACGAACTGGTGGCCACGGTGGCGGTGGCCCGGCACCTGATGGGCCCGGCCGCCTGCCTCCAGGCCCCGCCCAACCTGGTGGACGGCGAGTACGAGCGGCTGATCGCGGCCGGCATCGACGACTGGGGCGGGGTCTCCCCGCTCACCCCGGACCACGTCAACCCCGAGCGCCCCTGGCCGCAGATCGAGCGGCTGGCCGAGCGCTCGGCGGCGGCCGGCTTCGAACTGCGCGAGCGCCTCGCCGTCTACCCCGAGTACGTGCGCCGCGGCGAACCCTGGCTGGACCCGCGGGTGCTGCCGCACGTCCGCGCCCTGGCCGACCCGGCCACCGGCCTGGCCGACCCGGACGCGGTGGTCCGCGGCCTGCCCTGGCAGGAGCCCGAGGACCTGCCGGAGTCGTACGGCCGCACCGACCTGCACGCCACCATCGACACCGAGGGCCGCACCGGCGACCGCCGGGCCGACTTCGAGGACGTGTACGGCGACTGGGAGGTGCTGCGCGAGCAGGTGCTCGCGAAGGGCGCGCCCGAGCGCCTCGCCGGAGACCTGCGGGAGGCCCTCGCGGTGGCCGCCGACGACCCGACCGGACTGACCGACGACCAGGCGCTGGCCCTGTTCCACGCGGACGGCCCGGCCCTGGACGCGCTCTGCCGGATCGCCGACGACGTCCGCCGCGACACGGTCGGGGAGGACGTCACCTACTGCGTCACCCGGAACATCAACTTCACCAACGTCTGCTACACCGGCTGCCGCTTCTGCGCCTTCGCCCAGCGCCGCACCGACGCGGACGCCTACACCCTCTCCCTGGAGCAGGTCGCCGACCGGGCCGCGCAGGCCTGGGAGGTGGGCGCCACCGAGGTCTGCATGCAGGGCGGCATCCACCCGGACCTGCCCGGCACCGCCTACTTCGACATCGCCCGCGCGGTGAAGGAGCGGGTGCCCGGCATCCACGTGCACGCCTTCTCGCCCATGGAGGTCGTCAACGGCGCGACCCGCACCGGGCTGTCGATCCGGGACTGGCTGCAGCGGGCCAAGGAGTCGGGCCTGGACAGCATCCCCGGCACCGCCGCCGAGATCCTGGACGACGAGGTCCGCTGGGTGCTCACCAAGGGCAAACTGCCGGCCGCCACCTGGGTCGAGGTGGTCACCACCGCGCACGAACTGGGCCTGCGCTCCTCGTCCACGATGATGTACGGGCACGTGGACACCCCCCAGCACTGGCTCGGCCACCTGCGGCTGCTCGCCGGGATCCAGCAACGGACGGGCGGCTTCACCGAGTTCGTGACCCTGCCGTTCATCCACACCAACGCGCCCGTCTACCTGGCCGGCATCGCCCGGCCCGGCCCGAGCGCCCGGGACAACCGCGCGGTGGTCGCGATGGCCCGGCTGCTGCTGCACCCGCACATCCCCAACATCCAGACCAGCTGGGTCAAGCTGGGCGCCGAGGGCGCGGCCGAGATGCTCCGCTCGGGCGCCAACGACCTCGGCGGCACGCTGATGGAGGAGACCATCTCGCGGATGGCCGGCTCGGCGTACGGCAGCTACAAGTCGGTGCGCGACCTCCAGGCGATCGCCGAGGCCGCGGGCCGCCCGCACCGCCAGCGCACCACCACCTACGGCGAGGTGCCGGCCGAGCGGCGGGCCGCGGCGCTGGCCTCGGACGGGCACCTGCCGGAGCTGCTGCCGGTGCTGGACTGAGACCCGTGCCGTCCCGGCCGCCGCCCGCACGGCGGCCGGGACGGGGGCACCGAACTCCCGGGGAGGGGCCGATTCGATCGGCTCTTCGAATACAGTGCCAGGGCGCGCACCCGGCCGAGCGACGCGCGGACCCCGCACCCGAGGAAAGGCGCCCCGTCGTGATGCCACTGTGGTCACGCGCCCAGCAGCAGGACTACCGCAGCCGGGTGCGGGGCTGTCTGCTCGGCGGTGCCGTCGGGGACGCGCTCGGCGCCGGCGTCGAGTTCGAGTCGCTGGAGAAGATCCGGGCCCAGCACGGCCCGCAGGGCGTCACCGGCTACGTCCCCGCGTACGGGCGCACCGGCGCCGTCACCGACGACACCCAGCTCAGCCTCTTCACCGTCGACGGGCTGATCCGCGCCCACATCCGGCGCGACACCGGCAGCTGGCACCCGCCCACCGACCTGCACCTGGCCTACCTGCGCTGGGCCGCCACCCAGCGCGACTGGGGCCCCGACGAGCGCCGCCCCGACCTCGGCTGGCTCGGCCGCGAGGAGTGGCTCTACGCCCAGCGCGCCCCCGGACAGGGCTGCCTGTCGGGCCTCAGCGGGGCCCACGCCGAGCGGCTCGGCACCCTGGAGGTCCCCAAGAACCCGCACTCCAAGGCCTGCGGCACGGTGGTGCGGGCGGCGCCCTTCGGGCTGCTCACCACCTGGGAGCCGGGCCTGGTGTTCCAACTCGCGGTGGAGTGCTCGGTGCTCACCCACGGCCACCCCACCGGATACCTCGCGGCGGGCGCGTTCGCGGTGATCGTCCAGTCCGTCGCCCGCGGCGGCACCCTGGAGGAGGGCGTCCACCTGGCGCTCGCCCTGCTCTCCGAGCGGCCGGCGCACGAGGAGACCACCGCCGCGCTGCGGGCCGCCCTGGACGCGGTGCGGGCCGGCGAGCCGTCCGCCGACCGGGTCGAGGCGCTGGGGGAGGGCTGGGTGGCCGAGGAGGCGCTGGCGATCGGCGTCTACTGCGCCCTGGTCGCCCACGACGTGCGCTCGGGCCTGCTGCTCGCGGTCAACCACTCCGGGGACAGCGACTCCACCGGCGCGATCTGCGGCAACCTGCTCGGGGCGCTGCACGGAGACACCGCGCTGCCGCCGGGCCTGCTGGCCGGGCTGGAAGGGCGCGGGGCGATCCTCGAACTCGCCGACGACTTCGTGCTGGAGCTGGTGCACGGCACCGAACTGCACGACCGGCGGACCCCGGAGGGCGCCAACTGGGCCACCCGCTACCCGGTGACGGGCTGAGCGACCCGGGACCCCGGAACGGGAGTTGCCCGTAGCGCCGGCCGCCGCCGAGGGGCGACGGCCACCGCTACGGGCAACTGGTCCGAGTGCGGAACCGGGCGGGAGGGTCAGTCCGGGAGGCCGCCGAAGGCGCCGTCCCCCACCGCCGAGGCGAAGGCGTTCCAGGCATCGGCCGAGAAGCGCAGCTGGGGCCCCCGGGGGTCCTTGGAGTCCCGGACGGCCACCTCCCCCGCGCCTGGGACGGCGATCTCCACGCAGGCGCCTTGGCCCCCGCTGTGACTGCTCTTGCGCCAACGGGTTCCGTACTCGGACGGGGTGATCATTCGTGGAATTCCTTCTCGATGTCGGCTATCAGCGACCGGCTCTCCGCGACACCGAGTGCGGCCGCTCTCAGGTAGTCGTACAGACCGGTATAGCGGCGCACGTCCGCCTCCTTCTCCAGGTACAGATCGCTCGTCACACCTTCGAAGTAGACAACTGTGGAATCGGCTGACTCCGGGAACTCCAGCAGCGAGAATGTCCCGGTCATGCCGGGATGGGCGCCGTGCGAGAACGGGATCACCTGGATGGTGATGTTCGCGCGCTGGCTGAGCTCCAGCATCTGCTGCAACTGCTGGGCCATCACGGCCTTGCTGCCGACCTCGCGGCGCAGCACCGCCTCGTCTATGACGGTCCACAGGCTGCCCAGCTGGTTCTCGCCGTGGATGCGCTCCTGGCGCTTCATCCGGACCTGCACCCGGCGCTGCACGGCGACCGCGTCGGTGTCCGGCTGGGTGCCCTCGACCACGGCCTGGGCGTAGTGCTCGGTCTGCAGCAGGCCGGGGACGAAGGAGGACTCGTACGCGCGGATCGAGGAGGCCTCGGCCTCCAGTCCGATGTAGACGCTGTACGGGGTCGGCATGTCGTTGAAGTCGTGCCACCATCCGCGCTGGCGCGACTCCTTGGCCATCTCCATCAGGCTGGCGCGCAGCTGGTCGTCGGGCACGTTGTAGACGTCGCAGAGGTCGCGCACATCGCGCTGGCTGATGCTGCGGCGGCCGTTCTCCAGCCGGCTGATCTTCGACTGGGAGACCATCAGCCGGCCGGCGACCTCCTCGGCCGTCATGCCCAGGCCCTCGCGGAGCTTGCGCAGCTCCGAACCGAGGCGCCGGCGGCGCACGGTGGGATTGACGTTGGCGGACACTTCGACCTCCGGCCGGACCTCTGGTGCTCGTTGGAGCGGCAGCCCTCGGAACACTTCGGACATTGGGACCAACCCCCCTGACTTGGAGCAGCATGTCACCTTGGGCCAGGTCGGCGCCGGGGAATCACAGCAGCGCGGTAGCACAGATCATCGGAAAAGCACTTCCGCGAGACAGCGAAAGCCCCCAGGTGGTAATGCGGCTCGGACGACTCGGACAGGTACTGCGGAGGCCGCCCCCGGACCGGCCCGCACCTGCCCCGGCAGGTGCGGGGGCGGGCGGTTGCCGGGCGTCCGGGGACGGCGAAGGGGCGGTCGCCGGGCGACTCGCGTCGCGGGGCGACCGCCCCTCGGTGCTGTTGGTGGTGCCGGTGGTGCCGGTGGCACCGGTGGTGCGTCGGGGCGCTCAGCGCCTTCGGGCGGTGCGAGGGGGACGGCGTGCGCCGCCGGGTGCGCGGCCGGTGGTGTCGGGCGCCGTGGTGGCTGCCCGCCGGGCCGTGCGGACCGCTGCGGCCGTCGAAGCCCTCCAGGACTCCCCGGCCCTCGTGCCCTCCCCGGTTCTGCTGCCCTCCCCGGTTCTGGTGCACCCCCGGGGTCTGATGCACCCCCGGGGTCTGGTGCCCTCCCGGGTCAGCGGACGCCGACCCGGGAGGCGGGGACCCGCCCGCCCGAACCCCGGCCCGCCGTACGGGCGCCGGGGCGGCCGGCAGCGGCCCCGGAACCCTGGGAAGAACGGTTCTGCTGCGCCGGTAGGCCGTTCTGCACGTCCATCACGGCGTGCGCGACCATCCCGCCCAGCGGGTCGTACCGGATCAGGTCGCGCAACCGCGACCGCGAGGACCGGCCCTCGTTGCCCGGGTACAGGTGCTTGCCCAGCCCGACCGAGTGGGCGAGCGCGGCGAGCGCGGCCGTCCGCGGATCCGGCGGAACACCGGTGCGGATCGCGGTGTCCAGCCGCTGCTTGATCGCGGCGTTGGTGCAGTCGTCGGACGCCTGGTACCGGGTCGTCGGCAGCACCCCGCACACCTGGCCCGGCACGGCCGTGACCATGCCGCAGCGCTCCAGGTGCGCCAGATAGGTCTGCCGCAGCCCCAGCCGGGGCCCGCCGATCCAGTGCGCCGCGCGGACCGGACTGCCGCGTCGGCGCAGCAGTTCCAGTGCGTGGTCAAGGGTCGGGTCGCCGGTCGGTCGTGCGAGCACGACGGCGATCCGGTCTCCCTCCGGTACGATCCGTCCGGCCAGGGACAGCTCGACGAGCTGCGCCCCGGCGAGTCCGAGGTCGAGGGTCTGCGGCTGCGCCGTGGTACCCGTGGTCGGGTCCAAAGCGAGCAGCAAGAGTTCCTCGGGAACAGTTCTGCGGCTCTTGCCCATCCAAGCCTCCCCGCGTGGATGAGAGACAGGGTGACGCCTCTCACACGGGCTTGTCGAGTACGCCTCCGAATCGTGACCTTGCGGTGAAGGTGCGGAACCGGCGGCGGCGGGCCTTGCGTCTGATCGGTGAACAGGCCGCGGCGCGACCGGGTGGCGACAATAAGCGCCGGTCGGGCGGGGTGTGTGCGGCCGGAACGGCCGCCGGTGGCGGAGACTGTACAGGTACACGGGGCGGGGCGTCGGCTTCCCGAAATCGGGTTCGCCGGTGCCCCGCCGGGCGTTGAGGAGGCTGGGATACGTGGGCGAGTCCCCCGACAGGGTGCTGAGGGACGGCGACGAGCGGCAGCGCGACCGCGAGCGCGAACGGACCGGTACGGCGGCGTCGGCCGCCGGGCCGGCCGAGGGCGGCTCCGGTACGGCTGCTGACGGGCCGTCGGCAACGGCCGCCGCCGAGGCGACCGCCGAGACCTCCTCCGACACCTCCTCGGACAGCCCCGCGGAGGCCTCCGGCGAGGCGGCCCCGAAGGCGCCCGTCGACGCTCCGGAGGCGGCGCCCAAGGGCGGCTCGACCGTACAGCTCCGCGTCCGGGATG
This sequence comes from Kitasatospora sp. NPDC127067, assembly GCF_042724755.1. Classification (NCBI taxonomy): domain Bacteria; kingdom Bacillati; phylum Actinomycetota; class Actinomycetes; order Kitasatosporales; family Streptomycetaceae; genus Kitasatospora; species Kitasatospora sp. NPDC127067. The sequence continues at coordinate 26,803 of NZ_JBHXEM010000007.1, forward strand.
TGGACAGCCGGACGACGACGCTGCGGCTGCCGGTGGACAACAGCACCACCGCGCTGCGGCTGCCCGACGAGCTGGTGAAGGCTGCCGGCAAGGGGAGTTCCGAAGGTGGGGAGGGGGAGAAGGCGACTTCGCCGGAAACCGCGGAGGATGCCGAGCCCGCCGGGCGTCCGGTCGCCGCCGACCCGCGTCTCGCCATGCGGACGGGTGCCACGGCGGCCGGGAAGGCCGGGCGGAAGGCGGCCGAGCCGTCTGGGGAGACCGGCTCCGAGGGCGGCTCCGAGGGCGGCTCGGGGTCCTCGGCCGCACCGGCCGGGACGGCGGACGAGGCGGAGAAGGCGGCCGACGAAGCGGCCGACAACGCCGACAACGCTCGCAACACGGACAACGCCCGCAAGGCCGACAAGGAGCGCAAGGCCGACGGCACCGACGCGGCCGACAGCGCGGAGCGGACCGGGAAGGCCGAGCAGACCGGCCCGGCCGAGAAGGCCGAGAAGGCCGAGAAGACCGAGAAGACCGGGGACGCCGGAACCGAGGACGACCCGGAGGACACCGGGGACGCCGAGGACGCCGACGCCGAGGACGCTCCCGCCATCGGCTCCGTGACCCTCGCGCTGACCAGGACCGGGCAGCCCGGTCAGCGGCCGGACCGGGCCGAGAAGCTGGAGAAGCCCGCGCCGCCGCGCGCCTCCGCCGCGGGCACCGCCGCCCCGGCCGGCACCGTGCCGGAGCCGAAGCCCGAGCCGCGTCCGGAGCCCGGGCCCGTTCCCGAGCCGGAGCCGACCCCCGGCCCGACGCCGCTGCCGAAGCCGGCCCCCGTGCCCGCGCCCGTGCCGGCCCCGAAGCCGCTGCCGGAGCCCGACCCGCGGCCGGTGCCGCCGGTCCCGCCGCTGCCCGAGCCCGAGCCGCTGCCCGCACCGGAGCCGCTGCCGTCGCCGGAGAACACCGCCGAGGCGATGGAGGTCCTGGCCTCCCTCAACGCCCGCCCGGTCTCGCCGCTGCGGCGTGCCCTCAAGCGGGTGACCATCTGGACGGTCTTCCTCGCCGTGGTGCTCGGCGCGCTCGCGGTGGCCCAACTGCTGCGCCCGCTGCCGGACCCCAAGCTGAAGATGACCGCCGCGGGCAGCTACAGCTTCTCCGGCGACGTGCTCGACCTCGCCTGGCCGGCCAAGGGCCAGTCCGCCGCCGAGGTGGTCGGCGTCGGCAGCCTCGGCAGCTCGGGCCAGGAGACGCCGTCCTCGATCGCCAGTGTCACCAAGGTGATGAACGCCTACCTGATCCTCCAGAAGTTCCCCCTGAAGAAGGGGGAGAGCGGCCCGAAGATCACCGTCGACAAGCAGGCCGCGCAGGAGTCCGGCAACGTCGACGAGTCCCGGGTGACGCTCACCGAGGGCCAGGTGCTCACCGAGTACCAGGCCCTGGAACTGCTGATGCTGCCCTCGGCCAACAACGTGGCCCGGCTGCTCGCCCGCTTCCACTCCGGCTCCGAGGCCGAGTTCGTCAAGCTGATGAACGACACCTCGGCCAAGTTCGGCATGGCCAACACCATCTACGCCGACCCGGCGGGTTTCAGCGCGGACACCAAGTCCACCGCCAAGGACCAGCTGAAGCTGGCCGAGCAGGTCATGCAGGACGAGATCTTCCGGCAGATCGTCTCCACCCCGGAGACCAACTTCAACAACGTGAAGATCTCCAACACCAACAACCTGATCAACCCGAAGACCGGCGTCATCGGCGTCAAGACCGGCTCCAGCACCCCGGCCGGCGGCTGCCTGATGTGGGCCGCCTACAAGGAGATCGGCGGTGTGCAGCGGCTGATCCTCGGTGTCACGCTGGGCCAGCAGGCCACCTCGCCCAACCCGGGCGACGGCATCCTGCCGACCGTGCTGAAGGTCAGCGGCAAGCAGATCCAGGCCGCGCAGAACGGCGTGACCGGCCAGATCGTGGTGAAGAAGGGCGACGTCGTCGGCTCGGTGGAGGACGGGCTCGGCGGCAAGGTCGCGGTCGTCGCGACCAAGGACCTGGTGGTGGCGGGCTTCCCCGGCATCTCCGGCACGGTCACCCTGGACACCTCGAAGATCGACCACAGGGGGACGGCCGGCATGGAGGTCGGCGTGCTGCGGGTGGGCGCGGGCGACGGCAAGGCGGAGGTCCCGGTGGCCCTCCAGTCCGACCTGAACCCGCCGTCCATCCAGTCCCGGCTGCTGCGCACGCTGTGAGCCGCCGGGCCGCTGGGCCGCCGGGCCACTGAGCCGCTGAGGCATCGAAAGAAGAAGGGGAGCCGGTCCGCACCGGCTCCCCTTCCTCCTTCTCCGCCCTAGGCGTCCCGGTCGAGCAGCGCGAGCGTGAGACCGCCGAGCGGCGTCACCCGGTCCGGGTCGCCGTACTGGGCGCGGAGCACCTGCGCCTGGTCCGTGGGCATCGCGCCCAGCGGGTCCGGGGTGTCGCCGAGGACCAGCAGCCAGATCCGGGACACCCCGCCCAGGCAGTCCGCCGGCTGCGGGCAGGGCATCGGCGAGAGCTCCCCGGCGTCGTCGGCGCTCTGCGCGACGAAGACCGGATAGGGGCGCACGTCCGAGGGCAGGTAGTAGTCGACGCCGGGCCAGGCCAGCGCCCAGGACTGGTCGCCCAGCGGGGCCGCCATCCCGTCCCCGGAGCGGTAGCCGGCCGAGATCTCCCGGGCCGCCGCCTTGAACGGCTCCTCCGAGCCGTTGTGCGAGCCCACGTACCGCACCTCGGGCTGCCGCGGCAGCGACGCCACGGCCGGTACCGCGAGCAGCCCGACCGTCAGCAGTCCGGCCGCCGCGACGGCCCCCCGGGGGGCCCGGCCGCGTCGCCGGGCCAGGGCCGCCACCGCGCCGTACAGCGCCCCGGCGCCGCCGCCGGCCAGCACCGCCCAGGCGGGCACCGTGAACAGCAGGTACCGCCCGAGGAAGTACGAGGTGTCGGTCAGGCGGGACACCAGCCAGACGCCCACCACCGGCAGTTCCGCGAGCAGCAGCGCCTGCCAGGCCCGGATCCGCCGGCCGGGCAGTGCCAGCGCCAGCAGCGCCAGCGGGACGAAGGCGTAGAACACGACGTCCGAGCCGAACAGGCGCTCCCCGAAGTAGGCGAGGCCGCGCAGGGAGGGGGTCGGTATCCAGCCCAGCTGCCGGTCCGACTGCCGGCTGCCCAGCAGCACCACCGGCAGCACCGGCAGCGCCGCCACGGCGACCGCCAGGGGGTAGTGCCACAGCAGCCGCCGGTCCGTCTCCGGGCGGGTGCGCCACAGGTGCAGCGCCAGGAGCGCCACCTGCCCGGCGACCGTGCTGAAGGACACCAGGTGCCCGGCGCCGGCCAGCGCCATGGCCGCGCAGTACGGCGCCCAGCGCCGCCAGGTCGGCCGCTCCAGCGCCCGCAGCAGGAAGTACGAGGCCGCCGCGATCGCGCAGGTCACCAGCGCGTAGGAGCGCGCCTCCTGGGCGTAGCGGGAGATCTCCGGGGGGACGGTGAACAGCAGCCCGGCCCCGACCGCCGCCACCCTGCTGCCGAACAGCCGCTCGGCGGTGAGCGCCACGAACGCCGCCGCCCCGGCCATCGCCAGCACGGAGGGTATTCGCAGTGAGACCGTCGAGTCGCCGAACACCGCCGTCCAGCCGTGCATCAGCAGGTAGTACGCGCCGTTACTGGCGTCGACGTGCTGGAGCAGCCGCAGCAGGTCCCCCAGGGAGCGGGTGGCCACCGTCCAGGTCGCCATCTCGTCCCGCCACAGGTCCGGCGTCCCCAGCCGGTACCCGCCCACCGCCAGCATGACCACCGAGGGCCACACCCACACCTGCCCCAACAGCCGGCCCACCGGGTGCACAGCAGGTTTCATCAGGTCCTTCGTCTCCTTAGCGAGGCGTTCCGGGGCGGATCCCACCCTGCCCGGCAGGCTACTTGAACCGCCCTGACACCCCGTCGGCCGCCCGCACCCCGCCCGCACCCCCTCCGTCACCCCGCGCCCCACCCCTGATCCGGTACGCTGTGAACGGCCTGGTAGCACCCGGGCCGCGCCTCAGTAGCTCAGGGGATAGAGCACGGCTCTCCTAAAGCCGGTGTCGCAGGTTCGAATCCTGCCTGGGGCACAACGAACACGCAGGTCACAGGCCCTCCGCCAACTCCGGGCGGGGGGCCTGCGGCGTTCCCGGGCCCGGCGCCGCCCGCTGCCCGCCGCCCGCGGCCGACCGCCGACCGGCGGGTGCGACCGGCGGCGGGCGGACCGGCCGGCGTCAGGGGCGGCGTACCTCTCCGGGAGGAGACGGCGGAGGCCGCCGTGCGCCCACGGTTTGATCATGAAACAGACCTCGTGCCGACGGGACGTGGCCGCCGCGCTCCTAGGCTCGTCGAGACCCCTGCCGGAGCACCGTTCCCGGTCAGGGCGGACGAGCCGGGGAACCATGACGACCTACCGATACACCGTGGCCGAGCTGCGCGGCCAGCTGCGCCAACTGCTCCTGAGCGGCGCCGCGATCGCCCTGGGGGTGGCCTTTCTGATCGCCTCCGTCAGCGGCAGCGGGGCGCTGGTGGACTCCTACAGCCAGACCGCGGCCGCCGAGGTCGGCCCCGGCGACATCCAGGTGACCGGGAAGGCCGCGGCCGGCGGGCTGGACGCGGCGGCCGCCGAGCAGGTGCGGCAGACCCCCGGGGTGGCCGCGGTGGCCCCGCGGCTGACCGGCAGGAGCGCCGTGCTGGCCGCCGACGGGCGGCCGCTCGACCGGACCGCCGCGGTCAGCGCCGTCGCCGAGGACCCGGCGCTGCGGTGGCAGCTGCTCAAGGACGGCCGCTGGCCCGCCGGCCCCGGCGAGGTGCTGCTCGACACCGGGACCGCGCACCGGCTGGACGCCGCCGTGGGCGCCGAGGTCCACCTGACCCGGGCCGACGGCACCGCCGCCACCGCCCGGCTGGTCGGCACCCTGGACGAGCGGGGTGCCCCGAGCCTCGCCGGAGCGCCGATCATCGGCGTCCCGGCGAGCGCGGTCGCCGGCTACGCGACCGGCGTCACCACCGACCGACTCGACGTCAGGGCCACCCCCGGCGCCTCCCGGACCGGGACCGTCGACGCCCTGCGCGCCGCCCTCGGCGCCGACGCCCAGGTGCACACCCGCGCGGCCTCGGTCACCGAGGCGACCCGGCAGAGCAACACCATGTACGGCGTGGTGCTGGTCGCCGCGCTCTCCTTCGTCCTGATCGCGCTCGCGGTGGCGCGGATGGTGGTCGGCAACACCTTCACGGTCGTGCTCGCCCAGCGGACCCGCCAGCTCGCCCTGCTGCGCTGCGTGGGCGCCGACCGGCAGCAGCTGCGCCGGCTGATCCGCCGCCAGGGACTGCTGCTCGGGGCGGGCGCCTCGGCGGCGGGCGTGCTGCTGGGGGTCGCCCTCGGCGCGCTCGGCACGGCCGTGGTCGGCGGGCTCGACCTCGGACCGGTGCACCTGTCGCTGATGCCCTCCCCGCTGACCTGCCTGCTGGCCGGCCTGTTCGGCGTGCTGCTGACCCTGCTGGCCGTACGCGGCCCGGCGAAGGCCGCCGCGGCCGTGCCGCCGATCGCCGCGCTCGGCGGCACCCCCGCGCCGGCCGGCGGGGCGGCCAGGGCGCGGGCCGCGGTCCGGACCTCCGGGCTGCTGCTCGCGGGCACGGCGCTGCTGGTGGCCGGGGCGCTGACCCCGCCGCCGCTGTCGCTGCTCGCCGTCACCGTCGGTGCCATCGCCAACTTCTTCGGGGTGCTGCGGCTGTCCCACCGGGTGCTGCCCGCGGTCGTCGCCGTACTGGGCCGCCCCGCCCGCAGGCTCGGCGGGACGGCGGGCCGGCTCGCCACCCAGCAACTGCGGCTCAACCCCGGCCGTACCGGGGCCACCGGCTCGGCGCTGCTGCTCGGCGTGACCGTGATGGTCGGCGCGGTCACCGCGCTCGACATCACCTCGCAGTCGCTGGTGCCCGTGATGTCCGCGCGCCAGCCCGGCGTCTTCTCGGCGGCCGCCACCGGCGGCGGCGCCCTGCCCGCCGGGGCACTCGGTGCCCTCGGCGCCGACCACGGGCTGACCGTCACCCCGGTCCGCTCGGCCACCGTCGACCTCGACGGCCGGCCCACCGTGGTCGCCGCCGTCGACCCCACCCGGCTCAACTCCTCGACGGACGACGTGGACCGGGCCCGCGCACTCACCGAGGGCACCGCACTGAGCGGACTCGGCGAGACCGGGGTGCGGCGGGCCGGCGGCGTCGAGCTGAGGCTCCAACCCGGCCGCAGCAGCCTGCCGTTCACCCTGCAGAGCGGCGCCACCCTGCTGGTGACGCCCACGACCCTGGACCGCCTCGCCCCCGGCGCGCCCGTCACCACGGCCTGGATCTCCCCGGCCGCCGGCGACGACCGGCCGACCGCCCGCCGGGCCCTGGACCGCGCCCTCGCCGACCACCCGCAGGTGACCGTCGCCGACACGGCCGCCCAGGCGGACACCCTGCGCTCGCTGCTGGACCGGCTGAAGACCGTCAGCATGGTCCTGCTGTCCTTCTCCGTCGCCATCGCCGGCCTGGGCGTCGCGGCCACCCTGATGCTCAGCATCAGCGAACGCTCCCGCGAGATCGGCATGCTGCGCGCGATCGGGATGTCGCGCGAGCAACTGCGCCGGATGCTCACCCTGGAGGCGCTGCTGCTCTCCCTGGCCGGCGCGCTGGTCGGCACCGGCCTTGGCGTCGCCTACGGCTGGGCGGCCGCCCGCTCGATCACCTCGACGCTGGGAACGGTCGGCACCCCGCCGGTCCTGCCGGTGCTGGCCGCCCTGGCCCTGACCGTCCTGGTCGGCCTGGCCGCCGCGGTGCTGCCGGCCCGCCGGGTCGGACGGATGACCGCGGTGGCGGCGATGCGCGCCTCCTGACCGGGCCGTGGCCGGTGCGCCGGGGCCGACCGCGCCCCGTGCCCCGACGCTCCCGGCCGGGGGGCCGCCGAGGTGGGTCAGGCCAGGGTGAAGCGGGCTCGGGGGGCCTGCGGGCGGGCGGTGGCGAGGGCGAGGTCGGCGAGGAGGGACTCGGTTTCGCGGGTGCGGCGCAGGACGTCCGGGTCGAGGTCGACGACGACGAGTTCGCGCCGGTCCTCGCTCGCTTCGGCGATCAGCCGGCCGTCCGGGCCCCAGACCGCGCTGCCGCCGCAGGTGTGCCAGCCGCCGGTGCGGCCGATGTGGTTGGCGAGCACCGTGTAGAGGGTGTTGTCGAGCGCGCGGGCCGGGAACCAGGTGCGGGACTCGTGGTGGCCGTGTCCCATGCTGAACAGCGCGCCGACCAGGTACGCGTGGCAGCCGTCGAGCGCGGCGGCCCGGGCGTGCTCGGGGAAGCCGGAGTCGTAGCAGACGCCGAGCCCGAGCCGCCAGCCGTCCAGCTCCAGGGTGCAGCCGGCCGTCCCGGGGCGGTAGTGCTCGCGTTCGGTCATGAACAGGTGCTGCTTGTCGTAGCGGGTGACGAACTCGCCGTCCGGGCCCAGGACGAGGGCGGAGACGCGCAGGTCGGCGCCGTCCCGTACGGCGGCGCCGACGATGGCGGCGGTGCCGGTCTCGCGGCAGGCCTCGGCGATCGGCGTGAGGCGCGGATCGCCGGGCTGGACGGCGTACTTGACGGGGTCGGCGCTGATCAGCTCGGGCTCGTACCCGGAGAGGACCTTCTCCGCGAAGAGCACCAGCCGGGCGCCGGCCCGGGCGGCCTCGCGGACCAGTTCGGCGGCCTGGGCGACGTTGGCGGGTATGTCACCGGCCACGGCCTGGGCCTGGACGGTGGCGATCCGCAGCGGGCGCTCGGGGTAACCGGCGGGCGCGGCGGGGGAGATGGGGGCGGTGGTGTCGGGCATGGCCGCCACGCTAGCGCGGTGGCCGGCGGTGGCCGGCGGTGGCCGGCGGTGGCCGGGAGTGGGCCGTGGGGCGGGCCGTGGGGTGACGCGGCCTCAGCGGACGGTCTCGTCGGCCCGGCCGGACGGGTCGCCCGGGACCTCCTCCGGCAGGCCGTGCGGCCCGTCCTCGTCCAGCGGGGCGACCGTGCGCGAGGAGCGCCCGCCCGACACGACGACCCGCTGGACCCGGTCCCTGGTGCGCCAGTTGACCCGCCGTACGTCGCGGGCCAGGGCGCCGGGGCGCCAGACCTGGATCACGGCGGTCACGGTGCCCAGCACGATGCCGGCGGCCAGCCAGCCGGCCAGGACGTCGCTGGGCCAGTGCACCCCGAGCGCGATCCGGGTCCAGCCGATGGTCAGCACCGTGGCCGCCGCCACCAGGCAGGCGGCGGTGCGGCCGCGCCGGCGGACCCGGTACCAGAGCAGGCCGACCAGGACGGCGCAGGTGATCGCCGAGGCCATGGCGTGTCCGGAGGGGAAGGCCGGGCCGTCGGCGTGCGAGACCGGATCGGTGAAGGAGGGGCGGCTGCGGCCGAAGGTCAGCTTCAGCGCCCACTGGGCGCCCCAGCCGACCAGGGCCTGGGCGGCCACCCAGCCGGCCAGCACCCGTGCGCCGATCAACCAGAGCCATCCGGCGGCGATTCCGAGCAGCGTCCGCATCGTGACGGTGCCGCCGATGTCCGAGAGCGTCTGCACGGAGGCGGTCCACACCCGGTGTTCCCGGGCGTAGGTGTGCAGTTCGCCGATCCACTCCTGGTCGAAGCGGACCAGCGGGTGCCACTGGCCGGTCACCGGAGCGGCCAGCAGGCCGAACAGCGCGGCACAGCCCAGCGCGAGCGCGGTGTCCCGAAGGAGACTGCGGTTACGCGCAGTGAGGCGGTTCGTGCCGTTGGTCAGGTGCATGACTGACACCTTCCCAGTGTCCCGTGCCGGGCAAGGGCCGGAGTGATAGCGATTCGGCATCGTTTGTGAGGAGGACCTGCGTGTGCCGGGGTGCGTGCGGAGGCGGAAAGCGGGGAACGCGGGGAACGCCGGCGGCCGTTCGCGGGTTCAACGGGTGGGCGGCGGCAGCGTGTCGGTCGAGTCAAGACATCGCTCCCGGAGCGGCCGGCCGATGGCACGGGACGCGCCCGACCGGTCACTCGGCGTTCGAGGCCGGGGTGAAAACCGGCAGGATACTGCATCGCCGGGAAGAATCTGAGTGACTTGGGAATGTTGTCCGGATTCTGTTCGTTGGATCGTTACGTGTGTGCCTCCAGGGGCCCGCACTTCTTGCCCTCACGAGGCAGGCAGGCAGACCTCGGCAATACCAGCAAAGGGAGCAAGCATGGCCACCCGTGCCGTCGTTCGCGACAGGGCCGACCGGAGTCGCGCGGCCCGCCCGACCAACCTTGAGGCCGACCGCGACCTGGTCGGCATGTACCTCGACGAGATCGCCAGGACACCCCTGCTCGATGCCGCCGAGGAGGTCGAGCTCTCGCTGCGGATCGAGGCCGGCGTGTACGCCCAGCACCTGATGGACGAGGGCGGACTCCCCGACGGCGTCACGCGCGAGGAGCTGGAGACGATAGCCGCCGACGCCGAGCGCGCCAAGGACGTCTTCATCCGGTCCAACCTCCGGCTCGTGGTCGCCGTCGCCCGTCGCTACCCGCGCAGCGGCCTGCCGCTGCTGGACCTCATCCAGGAGGGCAACGCGGGCCTGGTGCGCGCCGTCGAGAAGTTCGACTACGCCAAGGGCTTCAAGTTCTCCACGTACGCGACGTGGTGGATCCGGCAGGCGATCACCCGGTCCATCGCCGACCAGTCCCGCACCATCCGGCTGCCCGTGCACCTGGTGGAGGAGCTCGGGCGGATCCGGCGGGTGCAGCGGGAGAAGTCCAAGGAGCTGGGCCGTGAGCCGGAGCCGGCCGAGATCGCGGCCGAGCTGGACACCACCGAGGCCCGGATCAAGGACGTGCTGGACTGGGCGCGCGACCCGGTCAGCCTCAACATGTCGGTCGACGACGAGGGCGAGACCCAGTTCGGTGACCTCGTCGAGGACACCGGGGCCACGTCCCCCGAGGACGCCGTGATGGTCATGCTCCGCCGCGAGGAACTGGACGACCTGATCGGGCGGTTGGACGACCGCACCGCCTCGATCATCCGTTCCCGCTACGGGATGGAGGACGGCCGCGAGCGCACCCTCACCGAGGTGGGCAAGCAGCACGGCCTCACCCGCGAGCGGATCCGCCAGATCGAGAAGCACGCGCTGGCCGAGCTGAAGAAGATCGCCGACCACGCGGGCTTCGAAGCCGCCTGACAGGCCACCCGGGCAGTCTCGCTCGGCAGGCCTCCCGCGGTCCGTCCGACGGACCGGCCGGGCCCACTGGCCGAGCCCTCATCCGGGCCCTGGCGCGGAGCGTTCCGCACCGGGGCCCGAGGCGTGCCGCGGGGCTCTTAGGCTGGAGGGGAGGGACGAGTGGACGGAGTGGACGGCGTGAGCGAGCAGGGGCAGGAAGAGGGCCAGGAGCAGGCCCGGGCGCAGGAGCCCCGGGAGGCTGCGGCCGCCAAGGCCCGGCTGGTCTTCCGGGACCCGTTGGACCAGCAGTCCAGCGACGACACCGATGCGGGCTGGGGTGCCCGCCCCGGGGCGGGGGAGGGTGGTGGACGGGGGCTGGACTGGTACCTGAGCCAGCGCCCGCCGCACCACGGGGGCTGAGGAACGGGGACCGGGCGCCGACCGGCACCCGTCGGTCAGCGCAGCGGCGCGACCAGCGCGTCGCGGATCTCGGTCAGCAGGGTGACCTCCTTGGCTTCGAGGTCCGCCGCCTTCTCGGCGAGGGTCTTGCGGTGGGCCGCCAGCCTGTTCATGGGCACGATCAGAACGAAGTAGACGACCGCCGCGGTGATCAGGAACTGGATCGCGGCGCTGAGCACCGAACCCCACAGGATGAGGATTCCGGACGTGACCTCGCCGGTCGGGCTCACCTCGCAGGGCCCCTTGAGGCAGGAACTGTAGGACGCGAGGTCCTTCGTCCCGAAGACGCCGACGAGTGGATTGATCACGCCCTTGACGAAGGTGTTGACGATGTTGGTGAAAGCCGCGCCGATGACCACGGCCACGGCGAGGTCGATGACATTTCCACGCAGCAGGAATTCCTTGAAGCCCTTCATGCCGCCTCGAACGACGAAGTCGCCCCGCGGTTACGGGTGATCTTCCGCAGCCCCGGATTGACAACCCGTCCGGCCCAGCGCGCCCCCCTGGGGCGGCGGCAGACCGGCCCGCGCGGGCCCCAGCGCCAGCGCCGCCGCCACCGCGAGCAGCACCAGGACGGGCACCCCGGCCCGCCGTCGCACCGCACTGCGCCAGCGGTGCCACCCGCCGCACCCGCGCCGGATCGGCGGGAAGCCCGGCAGCTCCTGCCGGGGCGGCACGGCGGGCGCGGGCAGCGGGAGCGGCAGGGGCAGGGAGAAGTTCGCGGTCGTCATCGACGCACCTCCGGAGTGTCGGCGGCCCGGCCCCTCGCGGACCGGATGCCCACACGATGAGCGTTTCCGGCGAACTCGGACAGCCTTTTCCCCAGGCCTGTGGACAACTGGGCCCTGTGGACAACTTCGTTCACCCGCACGAGTTGCTCCGGCCCGTCCGGGGTGACGGAAAGCCCATGGGGCCGCAGCGGGGAAAGAGGGGAAAGAGGGGAAAGAGGGGAAAGAGGGGAAAGAGGGGAAAGAGGGGAAAGAGGGGAAAGAGGGGAAAGAGGGGAAAGCGGGAAAGAGGGGAGGCCGACGGCCGGAGTCGGCGGACGCGGAAAGGCCCGCCGTCCCCGCGTGGAAGCGGGGCCGACGGGCCTCTCCGAGGTCTGCGGGCCGTCCCGGGCCGATGGCCCGGCGCCGAGGTCAGCTCGCGGCGGGAGCCGGGCTGGACGACGACGAGGAGCCGGAGCTCGACGACGAGGACGAAGCCGAGGAGGACGTGGACGTGGCGGACGACGTCGAGGGGGTCGACGACGACCCGGCGCCCACCGTGCTGCTGGAGGACGAGCGGCTGTCGGTCCGGTAGAAGCCGGAGCCCTTGAACACGACGCCCACGGCCGAGAAGACCTTGCGGAGTCGTCCCTGGCAGTCGGGGCACGTGGTCAGCGCCTCGTCGGTGAACTTCTGCACCGCCTCCAGGCCGTTGCCGCACTCGGTGCACTGGTACTGGTACGTGGGCACTTGTCTTCCTCCTGGCACTCTCGCCTGATGAGTGCTAACGATGGTCAATGATGCGGCATTCCGCGGGATCAGTCCAGCGACTCCGGTGTGAGATGGGCCGGGCCCGGCCGCCGGACCGCCTCCCGCTCAGCCCTTGGCCGCGCCCACCAGCCGCCCGGCACCGCCGTGCTCCGCCGGGACGTCGCCCGAACCCCGGGCCGGAGCGGTGCCCGCGACGGCCGTCCCGGGTCCCGGTGCCACCAGCAGGTGCCGCAGCGAGAGCAGCACGATCAGCCCCAGTCCGGCCCCGGCCACCGGCACCAGGAACCCGGTCGAGGGCCCGTGCCCGTCGATCAGCCGGCCCGCCGCCATCGAGCCGACGGCCAGCCCCAGCCCGATGGCGCCGGTCAGCCAGGTGAAGGCCTCCGTCTTGGCCCCGTCCGCGACCAGCGTCTCGACCAGGGTGTAGCCGCTGATCAGGGTCGGCGCGATGGCCAGCCCGCAGACCAGCCCGGCGACGGTCAGCGCGACCAGGTTGGGCATCGCCCACAGCACCGAGCAGCCCAGTACCAGCAGCGTGTAGCTGATCAGCATCCGCTGCTGCACCGGCCGCCGCCAGGCGATCACGCCGTACAGCACGCCGGCCAGCATCGAGCCGCCGGCGAAGATCCCGTACACGGTGCCGCCGGCGTCGTGCTGTCCGACCGAGTCGGCGAAGGCGTTCACCGACACCTGCATGCCGCCGAACACCGCGCCGACCCCGAGGAAGGTCCCGGCCAGCAGGCGGACGCCGGGGGAGGCGAGCGCCGAGGCGCGCTTGGTGCCGGGCTGCGGCACGATCCGGGCCGGGGCGGTGCGCCGCTGGGCGGCGAAGGCCAGGCCGCCGACGAGGGTCAGCGCGGCCTCGGCGACCAGGGCGGTGGCCGGGTTGGCGAGGGCGGCGATGCCGGAGGCCAGGATCGGGCCGATCACGAAGGTGAACTCGTCCGTCACGGACTCGAAGGCGAAGGCGGTGCTCACCCGGGCCGCGGAGGCGTCGGAGGCGCCGTCCGCCGTGAACGTGGCCACCCAGCGGGCCCGGACCATCGCGCCGACCTGCGGAACGCTCGCACCGGCCGGGACGGCGGCCAGGAAGAGGCTCCAGGCGGGCGCGTGACCGAGCGCGAGCGCGATCAGCGCGCCGACCGCGGCCGCGTGCACCAGGACGGTCGGGACGAGCACCGCGGCCTGGCCGTAGCGGTCCGCGAGCCGCCCGGTCTGCGGCCCGACCAGGGCCTGGGCGACGGCGGCGACCGCGGTGACCGTACCGGCGGTGCCGTACGAGCCGTGGGTCCGGGTGACGAGCAGCAGGATGCCCATGCTGAGCATCGCGTACGGCAGCCGCGCGACCAGGGCGGGGGACAGGAACGTCCAGGCCCCGGGCGTGCGCAGCAGCTCGCCGTACCCGACGCGGGCGGGGGCCGGAGCTGCGGGGGTGGCCGCGTGGTCCGCGGCGGTGTCGACCGTTCGGCGCGCCGTCACGGTCGGTCCTTCCTGCTGCCTGGTAGCGCGGCAGGGCATGGTGTGGCCCCGACGGCGCCGAGAGTCGTCCTCTCGCGCGTCGACCGGGGTAGATACCGGGCCGGTCCGGCGTGGTGGCCGGGAGCCGGACCGCGGCCGCCGAGCGGTCGCGCCAACTCTGCGTCAGGCAGAAATTGGGGGTGGTCTAGCGATGGTTATACGGATGATCGAACCATCGTATCAGTTACGCGCGTAGATACCCTCTGCCGACCCCGGCCCCTCCGGCCCGCCCCAGCCGTGACGGGCCGGAGGGGCCCGGGAGGGCCGAGGAGGGCAGGGAGGGCCGGAGCGGCCGGAGCGGCCGTGGCGAGCCGGAGCAGCCGGTTTCGAGCAGTGAAGGGGCCGAGCCGAGCCGGCCCCCGCGCTCACCGCCCGTTCAGCCACCCCGCGAGCTTGCCGCCCTTGTCCACGGCCCGCAGCCGCCGCTCCGCCGCCTCGCCGACCTCGTCCGTGGTGACCACCAGCAGCTCGTCCCCGCCGCGCAGCACCGTCGCCTTGTCCGGCACGAAGGAGTTCCCCTCCCGCACGACCAGGGTGACCGCGGCCCCCTTGGGCAGCCGCAGCTCGCTGATCTCCACGCCCGACATCTTCGAGGTGGGGGAGAGCGCGACCGACAGCAGGTGCCCGTGCAGCTTCTCCAGCGGGGCGGACTCGATGCCCAGGTCCTGGCCCATGTCGCCCTCGTCGATCCGCAGCCGCTTGGCCACCCACGGCAGGGTCGGCCCCTGGAGGAGGGTGAAGACGACGACGAGGATGAAGACGATGTTGAAGACGTCCTCGGCCCGGTGCGCGCCGGACACCACCGGGATGGTGGCCAGCACGATGGGCACCGCCCCGCGCAGTCCGGCCCAGCTCAGCAGTGCCTGTTCGCGGGCCGGCACCTTGAACGGGGTGAGCGAGACCATCACCGACAGCGGCCGTGCCAGGAACACCAGCACTCCGCCGATCACCAGCGCGGGCACCACCGCGTCGCCCATGGTCTCGGGCGTGACGAGCAGCCCGAGCAGCACGAACATGCCGATCTGCCCGATCCACGCCAGTCCGTCGGCGAAGCCCCGGACGGCGGGGCCGTGCGGCAGCTTGGAGTTCCCGAGTATCACCGCGCTGATGTAGACGGCGAGGAAGCCGGAGCCGTGCAGCAGCGCGCCGCCGGCGTACGCGAGCACGGTGAGCGCCATCACGGCGATCGGGTAGAGGCCCGAGGAGGGCAGTGCGACGTGCTTGAGCCCGTAGGAGCCTATCTTTCCGACGGCGAGGCCCACTGCGGCGCCGATCGCCAGTTCGGCGGCGATCGTGCCGATCAGGACGTACCAGGTGTCCAGTTCCCCGGTGGTGGCGAAGGCGACGACCAGGATGACCACGGGCGCGTCGTTGAAGCCGGACTCGGCCTCCAGCAGGCCGGTGAGCCGGTGCGGCAGCGGGACCATCCGCAGGACGGAGAAGACGGCGGCCGCGTCGGTCGAGGAGACGATGGCGCCCAGCAGCAGTGAGGTGCGCCAGTCCAGGCCGACCAGCCAGTGCGCGCCGGCGGCGGTGGCGAAGACGCTGATGCCGACGCCGACGGTGGCGAGCACGGTCGCGGCCGGCATGACCGGCTTGATCTCCCGCCAGCTGGTCTTGAGGCCGCCCTCGGCGAGGATCACCACGAGTGCCGCGTAGCCGAGCACCTGGGTGAGCTCGGCGTTGTTGAACGTGACGCCGATCCCGTTCTGTCCCAGCGCCACGCCGATCCCGAGATAGATCAGCAGGCTGGGCAGCCCTGATCGGGTGGAGAGGCGGACGGCGCCCACCGCGAACAGCAGGATCACGGAGGACTCAAGCAGGAGCTGGTTCAGATGGGAGACGTTCACGCAGGGGCACCTCGGGCAGGCATGGGCGGGCGGGGTGTCTGGTGGTGCTGTGGGGTGACCCGTTAAGAAGTCGTCAATGCTCCTCTTGCGGATCGTTACGCAGTCTAACATTTTGCCATATCTTTAGCTTGGTCCCCCGTTCACGGTGCCCGGCCGACTCGGCCTAATGTGGTGCCCTGTCACGGCCGCAGGCCCTGGACACGCCCGCCCGCCCCGAAGTCAGGACCGCAAGGACCCAGATGCCCCGCTCGAAGAAGTTCCGGCGCGCCCGTCTGATCGTGATCGTGCTGGTCGTGCTGCTGGTGGCCGGCACCGGCTACGGCGGCTACCGCGGGGTCTCCGCGGTCCGCGCCTCCTTCCCGGAGGTCGACGGCAGCGTCAAGGTGCCGGGCCTGAGCGCGCCCGTCGACGTCAAGCGGGACGCCAACGGCATCCCGCAGCTGTACGCCGACACCGACGAGGACCTTTTCCGTGCCCAGGGCTACGTCCAGGCGCAGGACCGTTTCTGGGAGATGGACGTCCGCCGGCACATCACGGCCGGCCGGCTCTCCGAGATGTTCGGCGACGGCCAGGTCGACACCGACGCGTTCATCCGCACCATGGGCTGGCGGCAGGTGGCGCAGAAGGAGTTCGACACCAAGCTGTCGCCGGAGACCAAGAAGCACCTCCAGGCCTACTCGGACGGCGTGAACGCCTGGCTCGCCGAGCACCCCGGCGGCGCGAAGGCCTCGCTGGAGTACGGCCTGCTCGGCGTCGTCAACGGCGGCTACCGGCCCGAGCAGTGGTCCCCGGTCGACTCGGTGGCCTGGCTCAAGGCGATGGCCTGGAACCTCTCCGGGAACCTCCAGGAGGAGATCGACCGCTCGCTGCTGGCCCAGGACTTCGGCCCCGACAAGATCGCCGAGCTGTACCCGGACTATCCGTACGCCCGCAACGGCACCATCGTGAAGACCGGCGCCGTGACCGGCGACAACTACCGCCCCGCCGACGGCTCCCCGCAGTCCGGGACGGCCGCCGGAACGGCCGCCACCGCCCAGGGCGCGGCGGCCACCAAGGCGATGCTGCAGGGCCTGACCGACCGGGTCGACTCGATGCCGCAGCTGCTCGGCCGCCCCGGCCAGGGCATCGGCTCCAACTCCTGGGTGGTCGCCGGCTCGCACACCACCACCGGCAAGCCGCTGCTGGCCAACGACCCGCACCTCGGCCCCGGCCTGCCCTCGGTCTGGTACCAGATGGGCCTGCACTGCCGGACCGCCTCCCCGGCCTGCCAGTTCGACGTCTCCGGCTTCACCTTCGCGGGCATGCCCGGCGTGATCATCGGACACAACAAGGACATCGCCTGGGGCTTCACCAACCTCGGCGCCGACGTCACCGACCTCTACCTGGAGAAGGTCACCGGCCCGGAGACCTACCAGGTGGACGGCAAGGACGTGAAGTTCGACCTCCGCAAGGAGACCATCAAGGTCGCCGGCGGGGAGGACCGCACCATCACCGTCCGCACCACCCAGACCGGCGCCCCGCTGATCTCCGACCAGAGCAGCGAGCAGCAGAACGTCGGCAAGTACGCCCCCAACGGCCAGTCCGCCCCGGACCGCGGCACCAGCGGCTACGGCGTCGCCCTGCAGTGGACGGCGCTCAGCCCCGGCAAGACCATGGACGCCGTCTTCGAACTGGACAAGGCGAAGAACTGGGACGAGTTCCGTGCCGCCGCCAAGGACTTCACCGTCCCCGCGCAGAACCTGATCTACGCCGACGCCAAGAACATCGGCTACCAGGCCCCGGGCAGCATCCCGGTCCGCGGCAAGGGCGACGGCACCCTCCCCTCGCCGGGCTGGGACTCCGCGTACCAGTGGAAGGACCCGATCCCCTTCACCGCGCTGCCCTGGAGCCTCAACCCCTCGGCCGGCTACATCGTCACCGCCAACCAGGCCGTGGTGGACCCGAGCTACAAGTACAACCTGACCAAGGACTGGGAGTACGGCACCCGCGCCAAGGAGATCACCGACCAGATCGAGGGCCTGCTCAAGAACAACGGCAAGATCTCGCCGGACGACATGCAGACCCTCCAGCTGGACAACACCAGCGTGATGGCCAAGACGCTCGTCCCGCTGCTGCTCAAGCAGCCGATCAGCGACCCGTACGTGCGCGAGGCCCAGGACCTGCTGAAGGACTGGAACTTCCACCAGGACGCCGACTCGGCCGCCGCCGCCTACTACAACGGCGTCTGGCGCCAGCTGCTGATCCTGGCCTTCGGCCAGAAGTTCCCGGCCGACCTGCGGGCCAAGGACAACTGCCTGCTGGTCCGCCAGCAGGACGACCCGACCAAGCCGGACAGCTCCACCAAGATCGTCACCGAATGCGGCACCCGCGAGCCGGGCAAGGCCCAGCCGGACGGCGGCGACCGCTGGACCGAGGTGGTCCGCCAGCAGCTGGAGAAGCCCGACAGCTCGTGGTGGACGTACATCGACGACCAGCACAAGGAGCAGAAGGGCCTGAACAACCTGCTCCAGGAGGCGATGAAGAACGCCCGCCAGGAGCTGACCTCGCTGCTCAGCAAGGACGTCTCCACCTGGAGCTGGGGCCGCCTGCACAAGCTGGAGCTGCGCGAGCAGACCCTCGGCACCGACAACTCCTCGATCGCCTCCGGCGCGGTGCACAAGCTGCTCAACCGCGGCCCGTACCGGCTCTCCGGCGGCTCGGCGGCGGTCGACGCGGCCGGCTGGAACGCGGCGGCCGGCTACCAGGTGGACTGGATCCCGTCGATGCGCATGGTGGTCGACCTGAACGACCTCGACTCCTCGCGCTGGATCAACGTCGGCGGCGCCTCCGGCCACGCCTTCCACGACAACTACAACGACCAGACCGACCTCTGGCTCAAGGGCAAGCTGCTGACCTGGTCCTACTCGCCGGACGCGGTCGAGAAGGCCACCAAGCACAAGCTGGTGCTCACCACCGGCTGACGCCCGGACGGCCAGGCCACCGGCGGCCCCGTTCCCCCGAGGGAGCGGGGCCGCCGCCGTTGTCACCCCAGCCTGCGCACCCCCGAGGGCAGCACCGCCAGGTCCACCGGCCGGTCGTGCGGCTCGGCCGGCACCCGCTCCAGCAGCTCGTGCTCGTACAGCAGCACCGCCAGCACCGGCCGCGCGCCCGCCCGCGCCAGCCGGGCCAGCACCCGGTCGTAGCTGCCGCCGCCCCGGCCCAGCCGCAGCCCGGAGCGGTCCACCGCCAGGCCCGGCAGCAGCACCACCGCGGCCCCGGTCACCGCCTGCGGCCCGAGCCGCGGGCCGACCGGCTCCAGCAGCCCGCGTCCGGCCGGGGCCAGCGCGTCGGGCCCCGCGTACTCGGCCCAGTCCAGGTCGTTGTCCGCCAGCAGCACCGGCAGCAGCACCCGCACCCCGCGCGCCCGCAGCGCGTCCAGCAGCGGCCGCGTCCCGGGCTCGGCGCCCACCGAGACGTAGGCGGCCACCGTGGCGCCCGCGGCGGCCAGCTCCCCGGCGTGCGCGGCCAGCGCGCCGGCGGCCGCCGCGCGCTCCTCGGCGGCCAGATCGCGCCGTTGCGTCAACAGCCGTGTCCTGAGGTCGCTCTTCTCGTTGGGCATCCGATCCTCGTTCATCCGATCCTCCTGGCCTGCGCACCGACGACGCGCAGAGCCTGACACGCGAAAGGGCACCCCCCATTGACCACCCCGCTGCTGGTCCAGGCCCTGGCCGCACTGAGCGTCCCCGCACTGGCCGGCGCCACCGCCCTCGGACTGCGCGGACGGCGGGAGCGGGCCGGGGCCGCCGCCGGGGCCCAGCGGCTGCGCGGGCGGATCGCCGAACTGGAGGAGCGCTGCGCCGAGCTGGAGCGCACCGCCTCCTGCGACCCGCTCACCGGTGTGTGGAACTACCGCCACCTCCAGCTCACCCTGGACCGGGAGATCGAACGGGCCCGCCGCGCCGAGCACACCGAGCAGGCCGACGGCCCGCGCCCGCTCGCCGTGCTGATGCTGGCCATCACCGGCTTCGACGCGGTCGTCGCCGAGCACGGCCGGGGCCGGGCGGGCGCGGTGCTGCGCGACCTCGCCCAGCGGCTCGCGATGGAGATCCGCCGGGCCGACACCCTCGGCCGCTACGGCGGCGAGGAGTTCCTGGTGGTGCTGCCGGACACCGGGGCCGAGGGCGCCGCGCAGGTCGCCGAGCGGCTGGTCTGGTCGGTCCGCCGGCACCTGCTGCTGGACTGGTCCTCCGGCCCGCGCGAGTCCCGCCCCGCCGCCGGCAACGGCCTGACCGCCGCCGCCGGCATCGCCGTGCTGCCCGAGGACGGCACCCACGCGGCCGTCCTGCTGCGCGCCGCCGACGCGGCGCTCGCCGCGGCCCGGGCGGCCGGCGGCGACTGCTGGCGGCTCTCGTCCCGGCAGCCCGGGGAACCCGACCGCCCGGGAACCGATGGCCCCCGAACCGCCCGCTCCGAGCAGGCCGGTTGCCCGTCCGATCACGGACCGGATGCCGAACGTGACCGTTCGGGAAAGGCGGGTAGTCTGTCGGCCTGTGTCGGCCGGGACCCCCTCGCCCAGCCGGTCGCGACCCATACGCCAGCCACTGTGGCCGGGCCCCGCGACGTGCTGTCCTAGCCGCCGCCTGTGCTCGGCCGGGCGAAAACGTGCCTGAGTAAGGTAAACGCATGACGACGACCAACTCCCGAGTTCCGGTAACCAAGGCCGTGGTACCCGCGGCCGGACTGGGCACCCGCTTCCTCCCGGCGACCAAGGCCACCCCGAAGGAGATGCTCCCGGTCGTCGACAAGCCGGCGATCCAGTACGTCGTGGAGGAGGCCTCCGCCGCGGGCCTGTCCGACATACTGATGGTCACCGGCCGCAACAAGCGCGCCCTGGAGGACCACTTCGACCGCGCCTACGAGCTGGAGGAGCTGCTGGTCCGCAAGGGCGACGAGCAGCGCCTGGCCCGGGTCCGCGAGTCCGTCGAGCTGGCCAACATGCACTACGTCCGCCAGGGCGACCCGAAGGGCCTCGGCCACGCCGTCTCGGTCGCCGAGCAGCACGTCGCCGGCCAGCCCTTCGCCGTCCTGCTCGGCGACGACCTGATCGACCCGCGCGACCCGCTGCTCTCCCGGATGATCGAGGTGCAGCAGCAGCTCGGCGGCTCGGTCGTCGCCCTGATGGAGGTCGACCCCTCCCAGATCCACCTCTACGGCTGCGCCGCCGTCAAGGCGAACGGCTTCGGCGAGGACGTCTTCCAGGTGACCGACCTGGTCGAGAAGCCGGAGCCCGGCGAGGCCCCGTCCGCCTACGCCGTGATCGGCCGCTACGTCCTCGACCCGCTGGTCTTCGACGTGCTGCGGGAGACCCCGCCCGGCCGAGGCGGCGAGATCCAGCTGACCGACGCCCTGCGCGAGCTGACCAACCGCGAGGCCGCGGACGGCGGCCAGGTGCACGGCGTGCTCTTCAAGGGCCGTCGCTACGACACCGGCGACCGCGCCGACTACCTGCGCGCTATCGTCCGTCTGGCCGCCGAACGCGAGGACCTGGGCCCGGAGTTCCGCTCCTGGCTGCGGGAGTTCGTCGGCTCCGAGATGCAGGCCTGACGCAGGACCGACCACGACAGAGAGCGAGCCGCCGATGACCGGGTCCACCGAGCCCAGCACCACGCCCAGCGCCTGCTGCGACGCCGGAGCGGACCCGGCCCCGGCGGCCCCCCGCCTCTGGACGGTGGACGAGCACCTCGCCGACGTGCTGGCCGCGGTCGGGCCGCTGCCCGCGATCGAGCTCCAGCTGCTCGACGCCCAGGGCTGCCGGCTCGACGAGGACGTGATCGCCGACGGCGACCTGCCGCCCTTCGACAACAGCTCGATGGACGGTTACGCGGTCCGCATCGCCGACACCGAGGGCGCCACCGACACCTACCCGTCGGTGCTCTCGGTGGTCGGCGACATCGCGGCCGGCGCCGACGAGCTGCCCAGGGTCGGCCCCGGCCAGGCCGCCCGGATCATGACCGGAGCCCCGCTGCCGCCCGGCGCCCGGGCCGTCGCCCCGGTCGAATGGACCGACGGCGGCACCGGCACCGGGGTGGCCGCCGCCGCGATGACCGCGCCGGTCCCGGACGAGGAGGTCCGGGTCCTGCGCCCGGTCGCCGAGGGCGCGCACATCCGCCGCCGCGGCAGCGACGTCACGGCCGGCACCCGGGTGCTGGAGGCCGGCACCCGGCTCGGTCCCGCCCAGCTCGGCCTGCTCGCCGCGATCGGCCGGCCCACCGTGAAGGTCCGCCCGCGGCCCCGGGTCGTGGTGCTGTCCACCGGCAGCGAGCTGGTCCAGCCCGGCGAGCCGGTCGGCCCCGGGCAGATCGCCGACTCCAACAGCTTCACCCTCACCGCGGCCGCCCAGGAGGCCGGCGCCATCGCCTACCGGGTCGGCGCCGTCCCGGACGAGGCCGAGCGGCTGCGCGCCGTCCTGGAGGACCAGCTCGGCCGGGCCGACCTGATCGTCACCAGCGGCGGGGTCAGCGTCGGCGCGTACGACGTGGTCAAGGAGGTCTTCGAGTCCTACGGGGGCGTCGACTTCCGGCGCCTGCGGATGCAGCCCGGCAAGCCGCAGGGCTTCGGCCGGATCGGCGGCGCGGCCGGGGTGCCGCTGCTCGCCCTGCCCGGCAACCCGGTGAGCGCCTACATCTCCTTCGAGCTCTTCGTCCGTCCGGTCATCCGCACCATGCTCGGCGCCGCGCAGGTGCACCGCCCGGTCGTCCGCGCGCTCTGCCCGGCGGCGCTGCGCTCCCCGGCCGGCCGCCGGCAGTTCCTGCGCGGCCGCTACTCGGCGGCGGACGGCACGGTGGAGCCGGTGGGCGGCGCCGGGTCGCACCTGGTCGGCGCGCTGGCCCGGGCGAACTGCCTGATCACCGTCCCCGAGGACACCACCGCGCTGCCGGCCGGCAGCGCGGTGGACGTGGTGTTGCTGGACTCCTGATCGGCTCCCCGGACCGGGGAACGGTACGGTAGCGCGGTATTCGACCTGCGCGCCCCTGGAGTTCCCCGTGACGACACCTCCCCCCGGCGACCGCCTCACCCACGTCGACGACCAGGGCGCCGCCCGGATGGTCGACGTCTCCGAGAAGGCCACCACCGCGCGCACCGCGGTGGCGGCCGGCCGGGTGCGGGTCTCCCCGCGGGTGGTCGAGCTGCTGCGCGGCGAGGGCGTGCCCAAGGGCGACGCCCTCGCGGTGGCCCGGATCGCCGGGATCATGGGCGCCAAGAAGACCCCGGACCTGATCCCGCTCTGCCACCCGATCGCGGTCTCCGGCGTCAAGGTCGACCTCGCCGTCGCGGACGACGCGGTCGAGATCACCGCCACCGTGCGGACCGCCGACCGCACCGGCGTCGAGATGGAGGCGCTGACCGCCGTCGCGGTGGCCGGGCTGACCCTCGTCGACATGGTCAAGGCGGTGGACAAGGGTGCCACGATCGAGTCCGTCCGGGTGCTGAGCAAGACGGGTGGCAAGAGCGGCGACTGGTTCGCGCCGGAGGTGGACGCGTGACGGCGCCGGCCGGCGCGGTGCCCGCCGGGAGGGCGCTGGCCGTCACGGTGTCCAACCGGGCCTCGGCCGGGGTCTACGCGGACCGGGGCGGCCCGCTGCTGGTGGCCGGCCTGACGGCGATGGGCTTCACCGCCGACGGCCCCCGGGTCGTCCCGGACGGCGAGCCGGTGGAGGCCGTGCTGCGCGAGGCCGTCGCGGCCGGTTACGACGTGGTGCTGACCACCGGCGGCACCGGCATCTCGCCGATGGACCTCACCCCAGAGATGACCGCCCGGGTGATCGACCGGGTGGTCCCCGGCATCGCCGAGGCCATCCGTGCGTACGGCCGGGAGAAGGTGCCTACCTCGGCGCTCTCCCGCGGGCTCGCCGGGCTCGCCGGACGTACCCTGATCGTCAACCTGCCGGGCTCGACCGGCGGCGTCAGGGACGGCCTGGCCGTCCTGGAGCCGCTGCTCGCCCACGCCGTCGACCAGCTCGGCGGCGGGGACCACCCCCGGCCCGACGCCCCAGCGACCGGGAGAGCCCACTGAACGCCGGCTGGCCGGTAGAACTCCACGAGGGGGACGTCGTGCTGCGCCCCATCCGGGCGCGCGACCAGCGCGAGTGGCAGGAGGTGAGCCGCCGCAACCGGGACTGGCTGCGCCGCTGGGAGGCCACCGTGCCGCCCGGCCCGGCGGGTCGGGCGAGCGGCCCCCGGCCGACGTACCGGCAGATGGTCCGCTTCCTGCGCGGCGAGGCCTCGGCCGGCCGGATGCTGCCCTTCGTCGTGCTCCACAAGGGCCGTCTGGTCGGCCAGTTGACCGTCGGCGGGATCACCTGGGGCTCGATGTGCTCGGCGAACATCGGGTACTGGGTGGACGAGGGCGTGGCCGGCCGCGGCATCATCCCGACCGCCGTGGCGCTTTCGGTGAACCACTGCTTCCGCACGCTCGGACTGCACCGGATCGAGGTCTGCATCCGCCCGGAGAACGGCCCGAGCCGGCGCGTGGTGGAAAAGCTCGGCTTCCGCTCGGAGGGAATCCGGCCGCGCTATCTCCACATCGACGGCGACTGGCGCGACCACCTCGTCTACGCGCTGACCGACGAGGAGGTCCCGGAGGGGATGCTGGAGCGCTGGCGGGCGCTCAGTTCCGGGCGCGAGCGCAGTAATTGAATACATGTTCGAAAGAAATATCGATATGGCATCGGAGGGGCACCGGACCCCCACAAATAGCGGCAAAATAGTCGGAGAATCAGCTTGATCACACGACACGCCGCGCCAAATTGCTGCCAGGCCTTCCCCGGCGCCCGTACGGTGTGAATCGTGAGCAGTAGCGGCCTTATCTACGCCGTCATCGTAGGGGCCTGGGCCGCCTATCTGGTGCCGATGTGGCTCCGCAGGCAGGACGAACTCAACGAGGCGCGCCCGACGGAACGCTTCAGCACCGCCATCCGCCTGCTGGCCGGGCGTTCGGGGCTGGAACGGCGGGCGGCCCGGGCCCTGGGCGACGAACCGCGTGACGGCGAACAGAGCGACGACGGTCCTCCCGAACGGGACGGGACCTCCTCCGGCGACCCCGCGCGGGAGCCCGAACCCCCGGTGCGGCGCCCGGCCGAACGGCCGGCCCCCGAGCCGGGGGCCGGTACCGAACGCCGGGCGCGGCTGCTGGCCCGCCGGCGCCGGATGGTCACCGCCCTCTTCTTCTCCTTCGCGCTCGGCGCGGTGGTCGCCGCGGTGGCCGGACTGGCCTTCCTCTGGGTGCCGGCGGTCCCGGCGGTCCTCCTCACCGTGTACATCGGCCACCTGCGCAAGCTGGAGCGCCAGCGGTACGAGGTGAAGCTCGACCGGGTCCGGGCCGCCCAGGCGGCCGAGCGGCTGCGCAAGCGCGAGCAGCAGCGTGCCGAGGCCGCGGCGCCCGGCGCCGCCCCGGCCGAGGCCCCCGCCGCCGCGGAGCCCGCCCCGGCCGCGCCCGCCGGAGGGCGGGCCGCGCGCCGACCGCACCTGCGGCTGGCGGCCGACCCGGAGCAGGCCACCGTCTCGGTGTCCTCCGCCTCCGCGGTGGCCGAGGCGACCGAGCACGAGGAGTGGGTCGACGGCATGCGCGAGCGCGGAGCGGCCGGCCCGGACTCCTGGGAGCCGGTGCCCGTCCCGCTGCCCACCTACGTGACCGCCCCGGTCGCCCCCCGGGTCTCCCGCGGCCTCGACCTGTCGGCCCCCGGCACCTGGACCGCCGGGCGCCCCGCCGAGTCCCGCAAGACCCCGCTGTTCGACCAGTACGCCGAGCCGCACGCCCCCGAGTCGCGCCCGCGCGCGGCCAACGAATAGCCCGGGCCGCCCCCCGACCGGCACCGCGACCCGGGGGGTGGTCACGGACCCCCTCCGAAAGGTGCTAGAGTTTCTTCTCGTTGGGGCTGTGGCGCAGTCCGGTAGCGCACCTCGTTCGCATCGAGGGGGTCAGGGGTTCGAATCCCCTCAGCTCCACCCAACGGACCGGCTCAGGCCGGTCGACGAAATCCCGCCGGGAGGCAACTCCCGGCGGGATTTCGCGTTTTGGGCTCCAGGCCCGGGGCCGCCGCCGCCCGGAGTCCGCTGTGGGGGAGATCACATCACCCTTCCGGGCCCGTTTCTGACGCGGTTTGGGGCTCGGAGGGGTCGGTTATGGTGGGTGGGCCCAGACGCTGACGAGGGAACGATCTGGTCTATCTCAACGGGGTGCCATCGCGGTGCGCGAGTTCGGTCTGAAACGGTGGGTGCGGCGGTCGGGTCCGGAGAATCCCGGAGGCGCAGCGGAAACCGGAAGACCGAATTCCTGGACCCTCCCGGCGGTCTGCGTGGCGGCGGTGTCACTGGCGGTGTTCGCCTGGTTCCGGCACAGCCACGGGGCCACCATGGTCGACATGCTGGTCTACCGGGCCGAGGGCCAGGCCGTCGTCCGCGGCGAGGACCTCTACGCGATGCGGCTGCCCGGCTGGGACCTGCCGGCCACCTACCCGCCGTTCGCGGCGATGCTCTTCGTGCCGAGCACCTGGTTCGACGTGAGCACCCTGCGCGTCCTGGTGATGCTCCTCAACTACGCGCTGCTCGCCGCGGCCGTGCACCTGTCGCTCAAGCTGGCCGGCTGGCCGAAGCAGCACCGGGCGGCCGTGGTGATCCTGGCGACCGGCCTGGGCATCTGGCTGGAGCCGGTCTTCACCACCTTCCAGTACGGGCAGGTCAACCTCGGCATCCTCTGCCTGGTCCTGTGGGACCTGACCCGCCCGGACCGCCACCGCCTCAAGGGCGTGGGCATCGGCCTGGCCACCGCCATCAAGATCACCCCGGGCCTGTTCGCCGTCTACCTGTTCCTGACCGGCCGGGTCCGGGCCGCCCTGGTCTCGGCCGGCACCTTCCTGGCGGCGGGCCTGATCGGCTGGGCCGTGCTGCCCGACGCCTCGTACGGGTTCTGGACCACCTACCTCTGGGACCCGAGCCGGGTCGGCGTGACCGTCCTGGTGGACAACCAGTCGCTGCGCGGCGCCGTCTGCCGGCTGCTGGACGTCAACGACCCGGGCCTGGTCGGGCTGATCGCCTCGGCGCTGGTCGCGACCTTCGGGCTCGGCGTCGCGGTGCTGGCCGGGCGCTCCGCGCGGGTGCTGCGCCGGGCCGACGCCTGGGGCGCGGTCTGCGCCGCGCTCACCGCGCTGCTGGTCTCGCCGATCAGCTGGACCCACCACTGGGTCTGGTGCATCCCGCTCCTCGCCCTGCTGGCGGTGGAGGCCAGGACCACGGCCCGGAGGGTGCTGTTCGGCCTGACCCTGCTGGTCTTCCTCTCGCACATCATGTGGACGGTGCCGCACCGCTGGGGCCGCGGGGTCGCCTGGTACTGGCAGCTGCCCGGCGCGATCTACCCGCCGATCGCCATCGCCGTCCTGGTCGTCCTGGGCGTGCGGCTGTACCGCGCCCGGCGGCAGGCCGTGGAGGCCGCCGGCGGAGGGGTCCGGGCCCTGCTGGGCGCCAGGCTGGACCGCGATCCCGCACTGACGAACCGGACCTGACGGCCGGACCCACGGACCCAGACCGGACGGATCGGACCCGACGTGACCACCCAGACCGCACCCCCGCCGCCGGCCGCCGCCGTGCCCGCCGCCCGCCGGCTGGCCGAGGCCGTCCTGCTCGGCCCGGCCCGGCGCACCCTGCTGCTCACCGCGCTCTGCTTCGCGGTGACCTGCGCCATCGGCCTGCAGGGCTGGACGTCCGTGTCGCTCGGCGGCTTCGACCTCGGCATCTTCGACCAGGGCGTGCGCGGCTACGCCCACTTCGGGCTGCCCGTCTCGACGCTGAAGAGCTTCCACCACGAGTTCCCGCCCGGCTTCTCGCTGCTCGGCGACCACTTCTCGCCGGTGCTGGCACTGCTCGCCCCGCTGTACTGGATCTGGGACGACCCGCGCTCGCTGATCATCGGGCAGTCGCTGCTGTTCGCGGCCGGGGTGCCGCTGATCCGGCGGATCGCCGGGTACGCCTTCGCCGCCGCCGAGCCGCGCACCGCCCGCCGGGCCGCCGACCTGGCCGGCCTGGTGTACGGCCTCGGCTGGCCGCTGCTGGTCGCCGCCCGGGTGGGCTTCCACGAGGTCGCCTTCGCGGTGCCGCTGACCCTGCTGATGCTGGAGCGCGGGCTGGCCCGCCGGTACGGCACGGTGGTGCTCGCCGCCGTACTGCTGTGCTGCACCAAGGAGGACCTCGGCCTGATGGTCGGGGCGTACGGCCTGGTGCTGCTGCTGCGCACCCGTCGTACGGAGGACCGGGCGGGCCGCCTCACCGGCCTGGGGCTGCTGCTGGGCGGGCCGGTCGCCTCGGCCGTCGCCATCACCTGGCTGATCCCGGCGATGGGCGGGCAGCCGGGCTACTACTGGAACTACGGCTCGCTCGGCACGGACGGCGGGGACGCGCTGCGCAACCTGCTGCACGACCCGTTCCTGCTGGTGCAGGCCGCCTTCGACCAGCCGCTCAAGCCGCTGCTGCTGCTGTGGCTGTTCGGCACCACGCTGCTGCTGCCGCTGCGCTCGGCCAGCGTGCTGTGCGCGCTGCCGCTGCTGGCCGAGCGGATCCTGTCCAGCAACCCCAACCACTGGTCGATCGCCCGGCACTACGACTCGCTGCTGTGGCCGATCCTGCTCACCGCCGCGATCGAGGTGCTGGGCCGGCTGAGCGCCGCCGGGCGGCCGGAGCGGAGCGTGCGGCGGGCCCGCCGGCTCGGCCTCGGCGCGGCCGGGATCGCGCTGGCCGCCGCGGTGCCGATCGGGCTGCTGCCGCTGGCCGTACCGTCGTCCTGGGCGCCGAAGGCGAGCGAGGCGGCGCTGGTGCGGGCGGCCGCGCTGATCCCGGACGGGGCGTCCGTCGAGGCGGACAACCAGATCGCGCCGCGGCTGACCGCCCGGGCGGACGTGGTGCTGGTCGACGGTACGCCGCGCGGGCGCGAGTACGTGCTCACCCGGGGCGACAAGCGGTCCTTCCCGTTCAAGACGGACAAGGAGCAGGCCGAGCGGATCCGGCTGCTGCTGGCGCACGGCTACCGGCAGCTGTGGGCCGAGGACGGGGTGGTGCTGCTGCACCGGGAGGGCGACGAGCCGATCCCCGGCGAGCACGTGCCGGGGCCGGGCAGCGAGCCGGTCCAGGACGAGGTCCCGTCCGACGTGGGGCACAACCTCTTCCGCGGCTGACAGCCGCCACCCGAACACGCCGCGGGGCCGGCCGGAACGACGTCCGGCCGGCCCCGCGGGGGTACCTCAGGGGCGGTCGGAGCCGTTGTAGCTGCCGCTCTGGTGGGAGCCCTGGGCCGGGACGGCGCCGTAGTGGCCCGGCCGGTGACCGCGCGGGTGCCGGGTCAGCTTGTAGCCGAGGACGCCGGCCAGCGCGGCCAGGAAGCCGCCGGCGATCGTCCAGTACCAGCGGCTGTTCCAGCCGGAGAACCAGCCGGTGTACCAGTGCTCCTCCTGGGCGACCGGGGCGGCCGCCTTGGCCGTGCTCGCGCCGCCGCCGACCGGCGGGACCAGCGGGGCCTTCAGCTCGCCGCCCTCCGGCTGGGCGTTGTCGGCGTCGCCCTTGGCGGCGACGTGCAGCTGGACCGAGGAGGCCAGGCCGAGGTCCGGCTGCGGGACGTCGCTGACCGACAGCCGCACGTAGTAGGTGCCGGGCAGCGGGTCGCCGGACCACGGCTCGGCCCAGGTGCGGACCTCGCGCAGGGTGCAGTTCAGCGCCAGGGCGGCCGTGCTCTGCTCGGCGGTGGCGTTCTGGGTGCCGGCGGTGCACGACTGGCGCCGGCGCAGCCCGTCGAAGACCTCGACGGACCAGGTCTGCGGGCCGTGCCGGTCGGCCGTGGGGGCCAGGTTGACGGTCAGGTCGACCGTCGGGGTCTGGCCCTCGGAGGCGCCGAAGGCCCAGTACAGGTAGTCACCGGTGGAGACGGAGACGTTGGCGTCCTGGCCGGGGGAGAGGTTGACCGCGGTCAGGAACGAGGTGCCGGCCTTGGTCGCCGGGGCCGGGGTGCCGTTGGCACTCGCCGAGGGGGACGGCGAGGCGGCCGAGGCCGCCGGGGCGCCCAGGGCGCTCAGGGCCAGGGCGGGCAGCAGGGCGAGGGCGGCGAGGGCGCCGCGAATCGTCGTACGCATGGTCAGTTCTCCCGCCAGACGGCGATCCGCCAGCGCGCGATCCAGCCGAAGACCAGACCGAAGGCCAGGCCGGCCAGGGTGAGGGTGAGCAGCAGGATCCAGCCGCGGCCGAGGCCCATCGCGGCGCCCTCCGGGGCGGGCGAGGCGGAGGCCAGGTCGACGGTCAGCTCCAGCGGCATGCCGGGGTCGGCCAGGACGCCGTTCTGCGGGGCCAGCGAGTTGCTGACGACCAGGCAGACGGTGGTCTCCGGCTTCTCCTTGGAGCCCTTCGAGGCGGTGGGGCTCGCGGTGACGTAGCCCTTGGAGTCGTCGGTGGACCAGCGCAGGCCGGTGGAGACCACGTCGGTGCGGCCGCTGCCGGCGTCGGTGCCGCGGACCAGCTCCTGGCCGGTCGCGCTGGTGGCCTGGAGCAGCACCCCGTAGTCCCGGGCGACCGGGCGGTCGAGGGCGACGCTGACCGAGGCGCGCAGTTCCTGGCCGGACTTGACCGGGACCTTGTAGACGCGGTGCTCGGAGAACTTCTCGCGGTCGGTGTAGACGCCCGGGGCGAGCACGGGGGCGCTCTCGCACTTGTCGGTGCCGGCGGTCTTGACCGGGGCCACCGTGTAGGTGTCGTTGGAGCGGTCGACCAGCTGCTTCACCTTGTCGGTGAGCTGCTCCTGGGTGCGGACGTCGGTGTAGGTGCCGCCGGTCGCGTTGGCGATGCAGAGCAGCTGCTGGCGGGTCTTGTCGTCGTGGGCCAGTCCCAGGGTGTCGACCACCAGGTGGATGCCCTGGGAGGCGAGCTCGCGGGCGACGTCGCACGGGTCGGGCGGGGTGCAGGTGTCCTCGCCGTCGGTGATCAGCACCACGCGACGGGTGGTCTCGCCCTTGCCGAGGTCCTGGGCGGCGCCGCGCAGGGCCAGACCGATCGGGGTCCAGCCGGTGGGCCGCAGGGTGGCGACGGCGGTCTTGGCCTCGACCTTGTTGGTCCTGCCGACCGGGAAGAGCTGCTTGGTGTCCAGGCAGCCCTGGGCCTTGTCGTTGCCGGGGTAGTTCGCGCCCAGGGTGCGGATGCCGAACTCGGTCTCCGCGGGCAGCGCGTCGATCACCTCGTTCAGCGACTGCTGGGCCACCGAGATGCGGCTCTTGCCCTGGATGTCCGTGGCGGTCATGGAGCCGCTGACGTCCAGGACGAGGTCGACCCGGGGGGCCTCCTTGGATGCGGGGGCGGCCCCGGCTGATGGTTCGTCGGCGTGGGCGGGCAGGCCGAGGAGCAGCGAGGCGCCCGTTATCGCCAGGGCCGCCAGCAGGCTGCCGAGCCTGGTCTGTGGTCGTCGTCCGGTAGTCACCCGGCCGATCCTAGGGATCATCAGTTCATCGTGGCGAAACGAGTCCGGATCGTGCCTCAACCAGCTCCGGCGCGAACTCCGGCGCATCGGTGCGCAATTCGCTGACGCCGGGCTTACGCGTCGTGGATAGCCTTCCGTACGCATCGGACGGCGGAGGGGGCGCGATGGAGCTGGCGGCGGTCGGCAAGCGGTACGGGCGGCGCGGGCGGTGGATCCTGCACGGGGTGGACCTGGCGGTCGGGCCGGGGGAGTTGGTGCGGATCGCCGGGCGCAACGGGAGCGGCAAGTCGACGCTGCTGCGGCTGGTCGCCGGGATCGAGCGGCCGAGCACGGGGCGGGTGGTGCGGCCCGGCCCGGCGGCGTACGTGCCCGAGCGCTTCCCGCCGGCGCTGCCCTTCGACGCCTCCTCCTACCTGCTGAGGGTGGGCCGGGTGCACGGGCTGTCGGCGGAGCGGGCGCGGCGGCGGGCGGGGGAGTGGCTGGACCGGTTCGGCGTCGCGGACCGGGCGGGCACGCCGCTGAGCCGGCTGTCGAAGGGCACCTGCCAGAAGGTCGCGGTCGCCCAGGCACTGCTCCCCGAGGCGCGGGTGCTGCTGCTGGACGAGGCCTGGACCGGGCTGGACCCGCAGGCGCGGGCGGTGCTGGACGAGGCGGCCGCCGAGCGGGCGGCGGCGGGCGGCACGGTGCTGTTCGTCGACCACGACCCGGCCCGGCTGGCCGGGCTGACCAGCGCCGCCTACGGGGTCGGCGCGGACGGCGTGCTGCGGCCCGTCGAGGACGGTCCCCAGGAGCCGCCGCGGGACGGGCCGGTGATGGAGGTCGAGGTGGACGTCCCGGACGGCGCCCCGCTTCCTCCGCTGCTGCCGGGGGCGCCGGAGGTCACCGTGCTGGCCGGGACGGCGGTGCGGCTGGCGGTGCCGGCCGCGCACTCGGACGCGCTGCTGCGCCGGCTGCTGCTGGGCCGCCCGGCCGTCCGGGTGCTGGCGGTGCGGCGGCGCGAGGAGGAGCAGCGGTGACGGCGCGGATCGGGGCGCTGACCCGGTACCACCTGGAGTTGCTGCTGCGCTCGCACGCCTGGCTGCCGCCGTTCCTGGCGTACGCGCTGCTGCTGGTGGTCGGGGTGGCGGCGGGCGATCCGCTGCTGGGCGGCCTCGGCTTCGGCGCGGGGGTGCTGCTGCCGGTGAGCGCCTGGTACGTGCGCAGCGTGCTGAGCGCGGAGCCGCCGGCCTCGCGGGCCTGCCTGGTGGCGGCGGCGGGCCCGGTCCGGGTCCACCTGGGTGCGCTGCTGGCGGCGCTGACGGTGTCGCTGGTGCTGGCGGCCGGCCAGGTGGCGGCGGTCTGGTGGACCAGTGGGCCGGTGGCCGACCCGGGGGCGCGGCAGGAGCCGGGGGCCGGGGCGGCGGTGGCGGCCGGTCTTGCGGCCTCGGTGGTCAGCGCGCTGCTGGGGGTGCTGGCCGGGGCGCTGGCGAACCGTCCGGTGCTGCTCCGCCCGCAGTACGGCATCCCGACGGCGCTGGGGCTGGCCACGCTGCTGCTGGTGGTGCCGGTCTCGCCGGCCAACACGGCGGTGCGCGGCCTGGTGTCGGCGGCCCGGACCGGACGGATCGAGGTGCCGTGGGCGAGCCTGTCGGCCGCCGTCGTCCTGCTGGCCGCGGTGGGGGCGGGGGTGGCGGCGCTGGCCGGGCGGCGGCCGGAGTGACGGCCCCGGGACGGACCGGCGGGCCCGGGCGATTCCGCGAACGGCGGACACACCGCAGCGAATAGTCCTACATATGGATAACCCTCGCTAGGGTGCGGAATCGGGACACGGTGCCACCGCGGTGGCACCGGGACCCGGCCGGCCTGTCAGACACCCTGGAAGGACCCCGCAGTGAGCAACCTCTTCGCGATCGCCTACCCGGACCTCGCCACCGCCCAGGCGGTGCGCGACGAGGCGATCGGGCTCCAGAAGCAGAAGCTGATCGAGCTGGAGGACGCGGTCGTCGTCGAGCGTCGCGCGGACGGCAGGATCAAGCTGCACCAGCAGGTCAGCACGACCGGGGCGGGCGCCGCGAGCGGCGCGCTCTGGGGCGGGGTCATCGGTCTGCTGTTCTTCATGCCCCTGGTGGGCGCGGCGGTCGGCGGTGCGACGGGGGCGGCGGTCGGCGCCTCCACCGACATCGGGGTGGACGACGACTTCATGCGCCAGGTCGGCGAGCACCTCCAGCCCGGTACCGCCGCGGTGTTCCTGCTGGTGCGCAAGGCGACCGCCGACAAGGTCGTCCCGGCGCTGGCCCGGTTCGGCGGCCGGATCATCCAGACCTCGCTCTCGGCCGAGGCCGAGGCCGAGCTGAAGGCGACCGTCGAGGCCTCCCGGGCCCAGGCCGCCGTCTGACCCTCCGCCCGACCGCCGCTCCCGTCGGGGCGGACCGGCCCCGACGCCGGTCCGCCCCGATCGGCATCCCCCGGCCGGCGGCACCGGGCCCTTCCCGATCCCCAGGACGGTCCGTGGCGACACCCTCCGCCGTGTCGAGATCCGCCGCCGGGCCGAGCCGGCCGGTGCCGACCGGACGCACCACCGAGCTCGTCCTGGTGGTCGGCGCCGTCCTGATCGCCGTGTTCGGCTACGTCGAGGTCGGCGTCGACCTGGACGGCCGCGTCCCGGCCGACGCGGCCGAGTACGGTGCCGCGCTCGGCGTGCTCGCCCTGGCGGCGCACGCCGTGGTCCGGTGGCGGGCCCGGTACGCGGACCCGCTGCTGCTGCCGATCGCGGTGCTGCTGAACGGGATCGGGCTGGTGGTGATCCACCGGCTCGACCGGGCCACCCCGGGACGCGCCGCCGCCCCCACCCAGCTGCTCTGGTCGGCCCTGGGGGTGGCGCTGTTCATCGCCGTGGTGCTGCTGGTGCGCGATCACCGGCGGCTGCAGCGCTACGCCTACATCGGGGCGCTGGTGGCCCTGGTCCTGCTGGTGCTGCCGATCTTCTTCCCGCCGGTGTACGGCTCCCGGATCTGGATCGTGATCGGGCCGCTCTCCTTCCAGCCCGGGGAGTTCGCCAAGATCCTGCTGGCGGTCTTCTTCGCCGCCTACCTGGCGGTGCACCGGGACGCGCTGGCGCTCACCGGCCGCCGGATCCGGCGCCTGCAGCTGCCGCCGGGGCGGGTGCTCGGGCCGGTGCTGCTGATCTGGGCGGCGTTCGTCGGCGTCCTGGTGCTGGAGACCGACCTCGGCACCTCGCTGCTGTTCTTCGGCCTGTTCGTGGTGATGCTCTACGTGGCCACCGCGCGCACCGGCTGGATCGCCATCGGCCTGGGCCTGGCCGCGGTCGGGGCGGTGACGGTGGGACGGCTGTCGCCGCACGTGCACAGCCGGGTCACGGACTGGCTGGACCCACTGGGCTCGATCGAGGCGGGCCGGGGCGCCAACCAGATCGCCCAGTCGCTGTTCGCCTTCGCCTGGGGCGGTGAGCTGGGCACCGGGCTCGGCAACGGGCACTCGGTGCTGATCGGCTTCGCCGCCAAGTCGGACTTCATCCTCGCCACCATCGGCGAGGAGCTCGGGCTGACCGGGCTGATCGCGGTGTTCCTGCTGTACGCGGTGCTGGTCTCGCGGGGCTTCCGGACCGGCATCGCGCTGCGCGACCCGTTCGGACGGCTGCTGGCGATCGGGCTGGCCGCGATCGTCGGCCTCCAGGTGTTCGTGGTGGCGGGCGGGGTGCTCGCGCTGATCCCGCTGACCGGGATGACCATGCCGTTCATCGCCCAGGGGGGTTCCTCCGTGGTCACCAACTGGATCATCGTCGCGCTGCTCGTGCGGATGAGCGACATCGCGCGCGGGCCCGGGCCCCAGGAGGTCCGGTGACGCGCGTCCGGCCCCGGGGCAACGGCCCGCAGGGGCTGCCGGGCATCTCGGTGACCGGGCGGCGGGCGGGCACCTTCTGCCTGCTGCTGGTCGCGGCGCTGTGTGCCCAGGCCACCCGGGTGCAGGTGTTCCAGGCGAAGGACCTCGACCGCAACAGCGCCAACCAGCGGCTCACCATCGAGCGGTACGCCCGGCCGCGCGGCGACATCCTGGTCGGCGCGGACCCGGTGACCGGCTCCGTACCGACCGGCGGCCGGTACGCGTACCGGCGCAGCTACACCGACGGCCCGACCTACGCGGCCGTCACCGGCTTCGCCTCGCAGGCGTACGGCACCACCCAGCTGGAGGGGACCGAGGACGAGCTGCTGACCGGCACCGACGGCCGGCTGACGGGCTGGTCGGCCTGGGACGCCGTGGCCCGCCGGCAGCACCCCGGCGGGGACGTCCACACCACGCTGAACCGGGCCGCCCAGCAGGCCGCTATGCGCGGGCTCGGCGACCGGAAGGGCGCGGTCGCCGCGATCGAGCCGGCCACCGGGCGGATCCTGGCGCTGGCCAGCACGCCCTCCTACGACCCAAGCGCCTTCGCCGGGCACGGCGCCGACGACCAGGAGGCCTGGAACCGCCTGCGGGCCGACGCCGACGAGCCGATGCTCAACCGGGCGCTGCGCCAGACGTACCCGCCGGGCTCGACCTTCAAGGTGGTCACCGCCGCGGCCGCGCTGGCCGACGGGGTGGTCACCGACCCGGACGCGCCGACCGGGGCGCCCTTCCCGTACGTGCTGCCCGGCACGACCACGCCGCTGGTCAACGACACCCCGGTCTGCGACCGGCCGGGCCTGTCGCTGGCCGCCGCGATGACCGCCAGCTGCAACAGCGTGCTCGGCTACCTGGGGGTGCGGACCGGGCTGGACCGGATGGCCGCGATGGCCGCGAACTTCGGCTTCAACGACCCGGGACTGGACGTCCCGGTGCGCGCGGCCCGGTCGAACTTCGACACCCGGATGGACGAGTCGCAGCTGGCGCTCTCCTCGATCGGGCAGTTCGACACGGCGGCCACCCCGCTGACGATGGCGATGGTCGCGGCGGGGGTCGCCAACGACGGGACGGTGATGCGTCCACAGCTTGTGGACAGGCTGACCAGGAGCGACGGCACCACCGTGCAGCAGATGCGGCCGTCCGTGTACAAGCGGGCGATGACCCCGGCGGTGGCCGCGCAGGTGCGCGGGCTGATGACGGACGTGGTGGAGAACGGCACCGGCGGCAACGCCCGGATCGCCGGGGCGGTGGTCGGCGGCAAGACCGGGACGGCCCAGCACGGGGTGGACAACAGCGGGACGCCGTACGCCTGGTTCATCGCCTGGGCCGGGCCGGCCGGCTCGGACGCGGTGCCGCCGGTGGCGGTGGCCGTGGTGGTCGCGGACAGCGGGGCCACCGATGTGACGGGTGGTGCCCTGGCCGCGCCGATCGCCCGGTCGGTGATGCGGGCGGTGCTCGGCGGGTGATCGCCGCAGGGCGCCGGCCTGCTGCTTTAATCGCCGGGAGGTAGAAGCGCCGTTTACGAAGTGTCCGGTTTGTACATCACTGTGCGCCAATTCGGACAATGCGCCGGTTGGGACTGTTCGTTTGCGACACTGGTGCTTTCGCCGGGTACTGTCCCATGTTTGTTCGGTTGATCCCCGATGGCACCCCAGGGTGTTTCGGGTGACCAGCCACCAGGACACCCTCCCCCGCCCAGAAGGACCGCAGTTTTGGCCAGCAACACCCTTGGTGCGCGTCTGCTGCGACGCAAGCCCGTCTCGACACTGATCGCCGAGACCGAAGGCAAGAACTCCCTCCCGGCCGGTGCGCCCGAGGAGGGCGGGCGCTCCGGCATCCACCTGCGCCGCTCGATCGGGCTGTGGCAGCTGTCCTCGATCGGCATCGGCGCCACCATCGGCACCGGCATCTTCTTCGTGCTGAACACCGCGGTGCCCTCGGCCGGCCCGGCCGTCATCCTGTCCTTCGTGATCGCCGCGGTCACCGCCGGACTCACCGCGCTCTGCTACGCCGAGATGGCCTCCGCGATCCCGGTCTCCGGCTCCTCGTACTCCTACGCCTACGCCACCCTCGGCGAGGGCGTCGCCTTCGGCGTCGGCATCTGCCTGCTGATGGAGTACGGCGTCTCCGCCTCCGCGATCGCGGTGACCTGGGCCGAGTACCTGAACAAGTTCTTCGACCTGGCCTTCGGGTTCACGATCCCCGAGGAGCTCTCCGGCGCGCCGGACAGCACCCACTGGTTCAACCTGCCGGCGCTGCTGCTGGTCGCCATGGTCTGCGTCCTGCTGATCCGCGGCGTCAGCGAGTCCGTCAAGGTCAACGCGGTGATGGTCGCGATCAAGATCCTGATCCTGCTGATGTTCATCGGCGTGGCGCTCACCGGCTTCCACTCCGGCAACCTGAGCCCGTTCATGCCGCTCGGCTTCAGCGGCGTCCAGATCGCCGCGTCCAGCATCTTCTTCTCCTTCATCGGCCTGGACGCCGTGTCCACCGCCGGCGAGGAGGTCAAGAACCCGCGCCGCACCCTGCCGATGGCGATCATCATCTCGCTGGTCGTGGTGACCCTGCTCTACATCCTGGTCGCCCTGGCCGGCATCGGCGCCCAGCCCTGGCAGAAGTTCGACGGCCAGGAGGCCGGCCTCGCCCAGATCCTCCAGGACATCACCGGCCAGAGCTGGCCCGCGATGGTCTTCGCCTTCGGCGCGATCGTCTCGATCTTCAGCATCACCCTCGTGGTGATCTACGGCCAGACCCGCATCCTGTACTCGATGGGCCGCGACGGCATGCTGCCCAAGCGCTTCGCCCAGCTCTCCCCGCGCACCGGCACCCCGATCTGGAACACCATCGTGGTGGGCCTCGGCGTCGGCGCGCTGGCCGCGTTCATCCCGCTGCGGGTCCTGGCCGACATCACCAGCCTGGGCACGCTCATCGCCTTCTCGGTGGTCTCGATCGGCGTGATCGTGCTGCGCCGCACCCAGCCCGACCTGCCGCGCGGCTTCAAGGTGCCCGGCTACCCGGTCGTCCCGCTGATCAGCGTCGGCTTCTGCATCTACCTGATCACCGGCCTGCACGCCGACACCTTCCGGGCCGGGGCGATCGCCCTCGCCGTCGCCCTGGTCGTCTACTTCGGCTACAGCATCAGGCACTCCCGGCTGGAGCAGGCCGAGCAGCCGTCCGTGTCCTCGGACAGCTCCGCCGACTGACCCGGAAGCAAAACCCCGGTGAAGGGCCGCCGGCCGCCGAGGCGGCCGACGGCCCTTTTCCCGCCAACGCCCGCCCGGTGTCCAACGCCATGGCGACAGGGCCCGGCTCCCACCCATAACCTTCCACCATGGTGAGCACCCGCACGCCCGGCTACTTCCGCCCGCGCGGCCGCTTCACCGGCCGCAGCAGAACGCCGGCCCAGACCTCCGCGACCGAGGCGTCGTCCGGACCCGGACGACCGCCGCGCGGCTTCTCCGTCCGCCCCTTCCCCCGACAGCGTGGCGAGAGCACCTTTCCGCCCACGCCCG
Source organism: Kitasatospora sp. NPDC127067 (assembly GCF_042724755.1). NCBI lineage: Bacteria > Bacillati > Actinomycetota > Actinomycetes > Kitasatosporales > Streptomycetaceae > Kitasatospora > Kitasatospora sp. NPDC127067. The sequence continues at coordinate 65,137 of NZ_JBHXEM010000007.1, forward strand.
ATCGGCTGAACGGCGCCCGGCTCGCCGGGCTCGCCTCGATGCGGACCGTCCAACTCCTCGGCTGCCTGGTCGCGGCCGGCTGGGCCGCCGCCTTCCCGCTCGTGTCCGACCTGGCCAACCAGCGGCTGTGGGGCCTGATCGCGGCCCCCGCCTACGTCCTGGCCGGACTGCTCTGCCTGACCCTGCCGCGTCGCCTCGCGGCCCGCGCCGCCGCCTCGGTCGCCCTCGTCGGGGCCGTCCTGGTCCCGCTGGCCCTGCTCGCCCTGAACGGTCGCCACCAGTCCGAGGTCATGGTGGTCGAACGCTCGGCCCACCTGCTGCTCACCACCGGCACCGCGTACCTGCCGCACCCGGTGGTGGTCACCGACTACAACCCGTACCTGCCGGCGATGTCCCTGTTCGGGATGCCGCGCCAGCTGCTCGGCGACTCCACCGCCTTCGCGAGGGTCGCCGGGGACGCCCGGATCTGGTTCGCGCTGACCTTCTTCGTCTGCCTGCTGGCCGCCTGGCGGCTGCTGCGGCCCGCCCGCCCCGGCGGCGGCGACCCGCGCGCGCCGCTGCTGCCGCTGGCCGTCCTCACCGCCTCGCCGCTGATAGCGCTCGCCCTGGCGGTCGGCGGGGTGGACCTGCCGCTGATCGGGGTCTGCTGCCTGGCCATGGCGCTCGCCGAGCGGGACCGCACCGTCGGCGCCGGACTGGTGCTCGCCCTCGCCTGCACCCTGAAGTGGACGGCCTGGCCCGCGCTGCCGGTCGCCGTCCTGCTGCTCTGGCGGCTGTACGGCCGCCGCCCCGCGGCCCGGACCGCGCTGATCGGGGTCGGGGTGAGCACGCTGGTGATCCTGCCCTCCGCGCTGGCCCAGCCGGACGCGCTGCGCGAACAGGTGGTGCGCTTCCCGCTCGGGATGACGGCGATCCGCACCCCGGCGGGCAGCCCGCTGCCCGGCAAGGTGCTGGCCGGCTTCGGGCCGACCGGGCACGCGATCTCGCTGGCGCTGATGACCGTGGCCCTGGTCGCGGTGGCGATCTGGCTGCTGGCCCGGCCGCCGGTCTCCGCGATCGCCGCGGCGGACCTGCTGGCCGCCGGGCTCGCCATCGCCTTCATGCTGGCCCCGGCCGGGCGGTTCGGGTACCTGGCGCTGCCGGTGGTGCTGATGATCTGGCCCCGGCTGGCGGCCCGCCGCTGGAGCAGCCGGCGCCCGGTCCCGCCCGGCCGGGTGCGGGGGAGGCCGCAGCCCGCGCTGCCGCGCGGCTGAGAAAGCACGGGCCCGCCCTGCCGTGAGGCCGGGCGGGCCGTTCGCTCGGGGGCCGTTCGCCCGGGGCCGTCTGCCCGGGGGCCTACCGGCCGGCGGCCTTCAGGATGGAGGCGACGGCCGGGCCGGCCGCGTCCACGCCGTGGCCGCCGCCCTGGACCTCGGCGGCCACCGCGAGGTTGCCCCGGTAGGCGGTGAACCAGCTGTTGGTGACGTCGACCCCGGCGACCTCGGCCGAGCCGGTCTTGGCGCCCGCGTTGTCGGTGATGCCGGCCATCACCTCCTTGGCGGTGCCGCCGGTGGCGGTGGCCGCCATCATCGCCTTCAGCTTGGCGTCCACGTCGGGGGAGAGCGGGCGGGCGGCCTTCTGCTGCGGCAGCTCCGCCACCAGGATCGGCTGCTTGAACTCGCCGCTCTGCACGGTGGCGGCGACCGAGGCGATGGCCAGCGGGTTCATCTGGACCTTGCCCTGGCCGATGTAGTTCATGGCCTGCTCGTCCTTGCTGCCCGGCGTCGCCGGCACCTTGCCGTCGGTGTTGGGCAGGCCGGTCTTCCACTCCAGGCCGATGCCGAACACGTCCTTGGCCGTGCCGGACAGCGTCTCGGGCTTGAGGCTGGCCAGGCCCTGATTGATGAAGGCGGTGTTGCAGGACATCATGAAGTCCTGCTGGAGCGTGTTGTTCGGGAAGGCACCCGGGAACGAGTTCGGGATCGGGTGCGCGTTGCCGCTCTTCTCCGGACAGGCCACCACGGTGTCCGGGTTGACCCCGTTCTCCAGCAGCGCCGCCGAAGTGATGATCTTCATCGTCGAACCCGGCGCGAGCAGCCCGGTGAAGGCCCGGTTCTGTCCGTTGGCCGGCGAGTTGGCGAAGGCCAGCACCTGACCGGTGCTCGGCTCGATCGCCACGACGGAGGCCGGCTTGCCGCCCAGGTCGGTCATCGCCTTCTCGGCGGCGGCCTGCAGGGTGTTGTCGATGGTCAGCTTGAACGGCTTGCCGGGCTTCGGCTCGACGATGGTGAACAGCTTGTCCTGGGCGCCCTTGCCGGCCGGGTCGGAGATCACCACGGCGCTGCCCGCGTCCTGGTCCTTGGCCGGGTCCGGCGGCAGCAGCTTGTTGGCGTTCTCCTGGAGGGTGGTCATCAGCGCCTGGGTGAGCGAGGCGCCCTGGACCGGCTTGCCGTTGCGGTCCACCACCGTGGACGGCGGGGCGAAGACCGGCTGGACGGCGATGGTCTCGTTGCCGGACAGGTGCGGGTGGATCACCGACGGCGCCCAGTGCACGGCCGGGGTGTTGTCGCTCATCTTCACGACGCCGAGGAAGCCCTGGTAGTCCCAGGCCCGGCTGGTGCCCGCGAACTCGGCGCGCGCCTTGTAGGACATCAGGGTGCCGGTGGGGCCGGGCGTGGCGGTGGCGGACGGCGTGTCGGTCGCACCCGGCGTCGCGGAGGCCCCGGCGGACGGCTTGGCGGCGGGGGCGGGGGTGCCGGTGGCGGCGGAGAAGACCTGCTGGGTGGTCGGGCCGAACGGGGTGAGGGTCAGCGCGCTCGGCTTGACCTGGTCGCGGAAGGCGGTCAGACCGGCCGTGGCCGCGGCCGGGTCGTCGGTCAGCGACGCCGCCTTGGCGATGTCGCCGGCCGCCCAGGCCGTCAGGAAGTCCTTCAGACCGGCTGTCGCCTGCTCGGCCGACGGCGGCTCGGCGACCACGGTGCGCGGCTTCTTGCCGCCGGAGCCGCCGTCCGAGTCGTTCATCAGGCTGTACGCGCCGTAGCCGCCGCCCGCGAGGACGGCGATGGACACGCCGGTGATGATGCCGATCTTCGCGCCACTGCGCATGGTGCAGGTCCCCCAGGGGTCTCGCGGCCGGGCGCAACCGGCCGGGGCCGGAAACGCGGTACCCCCCCACCCTAGGCAGCACGGATCGGTGCGCCGGCGAATCGCCCGGCACTTGTGACGGATCTGGTACGTGTTGTGCACCGCATACGGACGAATCGCGGGAACCCGGTGTGCCCCCGGGGCGGATCAGATCCAGGTGTTGAACCACATCCGGCGGCGCCAGTCCTCCAAGGGGATGGTCTGCCCGGTGAACAGCGGGAAGAAGAAGAGGAAGTTCCAGAGGATCAGCAGGATCAGCAGGCCGGCCGCCGCGGAACCGATGATCCGGCGGTCCCGGGAGGCGCCGGGCGGCCCGATCAGCGCGCCGATCAGCATGGTCACCGCGAGCACCAGGAACGGGACGAAGACCACCGCGTAGAAGAGGAAGATCGTCCGCTGCTGGTAGGCGAACCAGGGCAGGTAGCCGGCGGCCAGGCCGCAGAGCAGCGCGCCGGCCCGCCAGTCCCGCCGGGCCGCCCAGCGCCACAGGCAGTAGGCCAGCGCCACGAGGCCCGTCCACCACAGCAGCGGGGTGCCGATGCCCAGCACCTCGCGGGCGCAGTCGGCGGCGGTGCAGCCGGCCTGGCCGTACTTGGGGGACTCGTAGAAGAAGGACACCGGCCGGCCCAGCACCAGCCAGGACCACGGGTTGGACTGGTAGGTGTGCGGGTCGCTCAGGCCGACGTGGAAGTCGTAGACCGTCGAGTGGTAGTGCCACAGGGAGCGCAGGGCCCCGGGTATCCACGGGAAGTCGGTGGAACGGCCGACCGCCCAGTCCCGGCCCCAGCCGCCCTGGCCGGGGGCGGTGCTGCTGGCGAACCAGCCCCACCAGGACGCGATGTAGACCGCGACCGACACCACGACGACCGAGACGAAGGCCGGCACCACGTCCCGGGCGAGCACCGCCAGGAACGGGCGCGGGGCGCCGGCCAGACGGCGGGCGCCGACGTCCCAGAGCACCGTCATCAGGCCGAAGGCCGCCGCCACGTACAGGCCGCTCCACTTGGTGGCGCAGGTCAGGCCGACGCAGACGCCGGCCGCGATCCGGTACGGGCGCCAGCCCAGGTTCAGCCGCTGGGCGAGCCGCGGGTCCTCGACGCCGCCCAGCCTCCGGGCCAGCAGGGCCCGGGTGCGGTCGCGGTCCAGCAGCAGGAAGCCGAAGGCGGCGAGGGTCCAGAACATCACCACCAGGTCGAGCAGGGCGGCCCGGCTGAGCACCAGGTGCAGGCCGTCCACCGACAGCAGCAGGCCCGCCACGCAGCCCAGCAGGGTGGAGCGGAACATCCGGCGGGCGATCCGGGCCACCATCAGCACCGACAGGGTGCCGAGCAGGGCCACCGCGAACCGCCACCCGAAGGGGTTCATGCCGAACAGCTGCTCGCCCGCACCGATGATCCACTTGCCCACCGGCGGGTGCACCACGTACGAGGGCGTCGTCCGGTACGGGACGGCCGCGCCCGGCGTCATGATCGTGGCGTTGGCGTCCTCCGGCCAGCTGATCTCGTAGCCGCCGTGCCAGAGCGCGTACGCGTCCTTGGCGTAGTACGTCTCGTCGAAGATGATCGCGTGCGGCTGCCCGAGGTTCGTGAACCGCAGCAGGCCGGCGAACACCGCCACCGCGACCGGGCCGAGCCAGCCGGCCCAGCGGCAGAGGAAGAACCACAGGCCCTGCGGCAGCGAGACGCCCATCCGCAGCAGCAGCGGCGACTGCGGCACGTCCCGGGGCGTCACCCGGGGGCCGTCCGGCATCGGCGGCGCCAGGCGCTCGGTGAGCGTCGCCGTGGCGCGGGCGGTCCAGCCGTACCCGGCCAGGCGCTCGCGCCAGCCGGCCGGCCCGGACCGCGGCGCGGGCCCGGCCTGGGGCGAGCGGGGGGACGGCAGGCCGACACCGCCGTACGCGGAGTGGTCCGTACCAGTGGGCGTCTGGGCCGCCGTGTCGCCGTTCATCCGCCACATCGTAGGGGCGCTCTTCGTACGCGTGTCCGCTCCCTCGGAAGCTGACCGAATCGTCACCAAAAGCCCCGGGCGCGCGACAGCTGCAAGGATGGGGACCGTGACAGGAGTACTCGTTCTCGCAGGCACCCCCATCGGCGACGTCTCGGACGCCCCGCCCCGGCTGGTCAACGAACTGGCCACGGCGGACGTGATCGCGGCCGAGGACACCCGGCGGCTGCGCCGGCTCACCCAGGCCCTGGGGGTGACCCCGGCCGGGCGGGTGGTCTCCTACTTCGAGGGCAACGAGGTCGGCCGCACCCCCGAACTGGTCGAGGCGCTGCTCGGTGGCGCCCGGGTGCTGCTGGTCACCGACGCCGGCATGCCCTCGGTCTCCGACCCCGGCTACCGGCTGGTCGCCGCCGCCGTCGCCGCCGACGTCAAGGTCACCGCGGTGCCCGGGCCCTCGGCGGTGCTCACCGCGCTCGCGCTGTCCGGCCTGCCGGTGGACCGCTTCACCTTCGAGGGATTCCTGCCGCGCAAGAACGGCGACCGCGCCCGGCAGCTCGCCACGATCGCCGCCGAGCCGCGCACCATGGTCTTCTTCGAGGCGCCGCACCGGATCGCCGAAGCGCTCACGGCGATGGCCGAGGCGTTCGGGCCCGAGCGTCCGGCCGCCGTCTGCCGCGAGCTCACCAAGACCTACGAGGAGGTCAAGCGCGGGCCGATCGGCGAACTGGCGGCCTGGGCGGCCGAGGGCGTCAAGGGCGAGATCACCGTCGTGGTCGCCGGCGCCCCGCCGGCCGCGCCCCAGGAGCTGACCCCGGCCGAGCTGGCCCGGCTGGTCGCCGTCCGCGAGGAGGCCGGGGAGCGCCGCAAGGAGGCCATCGCGGCCGTCGCGGTGGAGCTCTCGCTGCCCAAGCGGGAGGTCTTCGACGCGGTCGTGGCGGCGAAGCGGGAAGGCCTGGGAGGAGCCCCGGGACAGGGGTGAACACCGGGGGTTGCGTTGCTCACGGGGAGTCGTACCGTGGAGGGAAGGCCCCGGTAAACACCCGCTGAGCTGAAGCTTCGGTCGCGGTTTTCGGTCCCGGGGAGGCCCTTCGTATAGGGCTCCCCAACCGGCATCCAAGTCTTCACAAGTGGGGCGTCACCCGGGGATGTCCGGGCATTTCCTGGAAGGGAAAGACCCAGCCGGGCGAGCGTCCGGCGGGCGCTGGGAGACGGCCATGAGCGATGTTGTCGGTAGCCCGCGCAGTGGCAACGCACTGAGCACCGCCGGTCTGGCCGGCCGGCCGCACACTCCCGTCGAAACCGTACGGGAGGCCTACTCCTTCGCGTGCCTGCGCTGCGGGTACGGATGGGAGCAGGCGTACGACATCGAGCACCACGTGGCCAAGGACGGCCACGTCGTGTTCGAGTACCACGCCAACGGCGTCCGGGTGCCGTCCCCGCTGCTCAAGCCGACCTGCCCGGGGTGCGGCGGCCACACCGTGCGGATCATGCGCGAGGGCCGGGTGGCCACCGCCGACCAGCAGTGGCAGCACGCCCCCGGCTACCCGGCGCACGCCGAGCCGGCCGGGCCGCCCCCGGTGGCCGAGCCCGTCCGGCCGCGCGGACGCTGGGCCCGGTTCTGGTCGCGGCTGCTGGGCTGACACCGGGGCGACGAGGAGGGACCGCCCCCGGCCGGGAACAACTCGGTCGAGGGCGGTCCGCGCGCCCGACTAAGCTTTCCGACCATGGCGGCCACTGCAGACCACAGCACCACCGGGGCGACCGCCCCGGCGTACTACGTTTCCACCCCGATCTACTACGTCAACGATCGCCCGCACCTGGGCCACGCGTACACCACCGTGGCGGGCGACGTCCTCACCCGCTGGCACCGCCAGCGCGGCGAGAAGGTGTGGTACCTGACCGGCACCGACGAGCACGGTCAGAAGATCATGCGGACCGCCGAGGCGAACGGCGTCAGCCCGCAGCAGTGGTGCGACAAGCTGGTCGAGGAGGCCTGGAAGCCGCTCTGGGAGCACCTGGAGATCGCCAACGACGACTTCATCCGCACCACCGAGGAGCGGCACACCGCCCGGGTGCAGGAGTTCGTCCAGGACCTGTTCGACAAGGGCGAGATCTACAAGGGCGGCTACTCCGGCCCGTACTGCGTCGGCTGCGAGGAGTTCAAGCTCCCGGCCGAGCTGCTCGACGGCGCGACCGCGGACGAGAAGCTCTGCGCCGTGCACAAGCGGCCGGTCGAGTGGCTGGAGGAGGAGAACTACTTCTTCCGCCTCTCCGCCTACGGCCCGCGGCTGCTGGAGTTCTACGCGGCGAACCCGGACTTCATCCAGCCCGCCTCGGCCCGCAACGAGGTGCTGCGCTTCGTCGAGCAGGACCTCAAGGACCTCTCGATCTCCCGCTCCACCTTCGACTGGGGCGTCCCGCTGCCCTGGGACGAGAAGCACGTCCTGTACGTGTGGGTGGACGCGCTGCAGAACTACATCACCGCGGCCGGCTACGGCAGCGACCCGGAGCGCTTCGCCGAGCTGTGGCCCGCCTCGGTCCACCTGGTCGGCAAGGACATCCTCCGCTTCCACGCCGTCATCTGGCCCGCCATGCTGATGGCCGCCGGGCTGCCGCTGCCCAAGCGGGTCGTCGCCAACGGCTGGCTGATGGTCGGCGGCGAGAAGATGTCCAAGTCCAACCTGACCGGCATCGCGCCCACCGACCTGACCTCGCACTTCGGCGTGGACGCTTACCGCTACTACTTCCTGCGGGCGATCCCGTTCGGCACCGACGGCTCGTTCTCCTGGGAGGACTTCACCGCCCGGTACACCTCCGAGCTGGCCAACGACTTCGGCAACCTGGCCTCCCGGGTCGCCGCGATGGTCGGCAAGTACTTCGACGGGGTGCTGCCCGCCGCCACCGCCGCCGGTGACGCCGAGCAGGCCGTCGCGGACGGGCTGACCGCGGCGGTCGCCGCCGCCGACCTGAAGATCGGCGAGGAGCTGGACTTCGCCGGCGGCCTCGCGGCGATCTTCGAGTTCGTCAAGCAGGTCAACGGCTACCTCACCACGCAGGAGCCGTGGAAGGTCGCCAAGGACGAGTCCGAGGAGGGGCAGGCCCGGCTGGCCACCATCCTCTACACCGCCGCCGAGGCGCTGCGCGCCACCGCCGTGCTGCTCAACCCGGTGATGCCGTCCACCGCCGAGAAGCTGTGGGTCTCGCTGGGCGCCGAGGCCGCCGGGCTGGGCGCGCTCGGCGCGCAGACCGTCGCCACCGCGGCCGACTGGGGCCGGCTGCCCGTCGGCGCCACCGTCACCAAGGGCGAGATCCTCTTCCCGCGCCTCGAAGAGAAGCCGACCGCCTGACATGGCCGCCAAGGACGACGCCCGGTCGACCCCGCCGCCGCTGCCGGAACCCCTGGCCGTGGCGGTGGCCGACTCGCACACCCACCTCGACATGCAGTCCGGCACCCCGGCCGAGGGCCTGGCGAAGGCCGCCTCGGTCGGCGTCACCACGGTGGTCCAGGTGGGCTGCGACGTGCCCGGCTCGCGCTGGGCCGCCGAACTGGCGGCCCAGTACGAGCAGGTGCACGCGGCCGTCGCCCTGCACCCGAACGAGGCGCCGCGGATCTTCCTCGGCGACGCCGACGGCTGGTCCGGGCAGCAGCGGAAGGCCGGCGGCGCTGCCGCGCTGGACGAGGCGCTCGCCGAGATCGACCGGCTCGCCGCCCTCCCGCAGGTGGTGGCGGTCGGCGAGACCGGCCTGGACTACTTCCGCACCGGGCCGGAGGGCGTGGAGATCCAGAAGGAGTCGTTCCGCCGCCACATCGAGATGGCCAAGCGGCACGGCAAGGCCCTGGTCATCCACGACCGCGACGCCCACGAGGACGTCATCGCCGTCCTGCTGGCCGAAGGCGCCCCGGAGCGGACGGTCTTCCACTGCTACTCCGGCGACGCCGGGATGGCCGAGGTCTGCGCCGAGCACGGCTGGTACCTCTCCTTCGCCGGCCCGGTCACCTTCAAGGCCAACCAGCCGCTGCGCGACGCCCTGCTCGCCACCCCGCTGGACCGGATCCTGGTCGAGACCGACGCCCCCTTCCTCACCCCGCACCCCTACCGCGGCCGCCCGAACGCCCCGTACCTGATCCCGGTCACGGTCCGTTCGATGGCCGCCACCCTGGGCCTGGCCGAGGACGAGCTGTGCACGGCCGTCGCGGCGAACACCGCCAGGGCCTTCGGGTACTGAGCCCGAGGCCGGGGGCCCGTCCGGATCGGCGCGTCCGGACGGCGGCCCCCGCGCCCGTATCCTTGGCGCGTGAGCACCACCGACCCCACCCCTGACAGCCACCTTCTGGGCGCCGCCGACATCCGGGAGCTGGCCGCCGCGTTCGGCGTGAAGCCGACCAAGCAGCGCGGGCAGAACTTCGTCATCGACGGCAACACCGTGCGGCGGATCGTCCGGGCCGCCGACGTGACGGAGCAGGACACGGTGGTGGAGGTCGGGCCCGGGCTCGGCTCGCTCACCCTGGCACTGCTGGAAGTGGCGCGGCACGTCACCGCGGTCGAGATCGACCCGGTGCTGGCGCGGCACCTGCCGGACACCGTCGCCGCCCGGATGCCGGGCAAGGCGGACTCCTTCGACCTGGTGTTCAGCGACGCCATGGAGGTCACCGAGCTGCCCGGGCCCGCGCCCACCGCGCTGGTCGCCAACCTCCCGTACAACGTCGCCGTGCCCGTCCTGCTGCACATGCTGGCGACCTTCCCCAGCATCGAGCGGACCCTGGTGATGGTGCAGAGCGAGGTCGCCGACCGGCTCGCCGCCAAGCCGGGCAACAAGGTGTACGGCGTCCCGTCGGTCAAGGCCAACTGGTACGCCGACGTGAAGCGGGCCGGCGCCATCGGGCGGAACGTCTTCTGGCCCGCCCCCAACGTCGACTCCGGGCTGGTCTCGCTGATCCGCCGCGAGCCGCCGAGGACCACCGCCAGCCGCGAGGAGGTGTTCGCGGTCGTCGACGCCGCGTTCGCCCAGCGGCGCAAGACCCTGCGCGCCGCGCTGGCCGGCTGGGCGGGCTCCGCCGCCGGGGCCGAGCAGGCGCTCGCGGCGGCCGGCATCGACCACAAGCTGCGCGGCGAGATGCTGACGGTCGAGCAGTTCGCCGCGATCGCCGAGCACAAGCCCGCCAAGGACGCCGTGTGATCACCGTACGGGTACCGGCCAAGGTCAACGTCCAGCTGGGGGTCGGCGGCCTGCGCGCCGACGGCTTCCACGACCTGGCCAACGTCTTCTTCGCGGTCGCCCTCGGGGACGAGGTCACCGCCACCGCCGGGGAAGGCGTGACACTGAGCTGCTCCGGCCCGGACGCCGCCGTCGTCCCGCTCGACGACAGCAACCTCGCCGCCCGCGCCGCCCGGCTGCTCGCCGCCCACCACGGCATCGCCGACCCGGGCGTGCACCTGCACATCGCCAAGGCCATCCCGGTGGCCGGCGGCATGGCCGGCGGCAGCGCCGACGGCGCGGCGGCGCTCGTCGCCTGCGACGCGCTCTGGCAGCTGGACACCCCGCTGCCGGTGCTGCTGGAACTGGCCGCCGAACTCGGCTCCGACGTGCCGTTCGCCCTGATCGGCGGCGTCGCGCTCGGCCGCGGCCGGGGCGAGATCCTGGAGCCGCTGACCACCGGGGGCACCTTCCACTGGGTCTTCGCGGTCGCCGAGGGCGGCCTGTCCACCCCTGCCGTGTTCCGCGAGTGCGACCGGCTGCGCGAGGAGGCCGGCACCGGCTCCAGCGACACCGACGTCCCCACCCCGGACGCCGACCCGGCGCTGCTCGCCGCCCTCGCCCACGGCGACGCCGTCGCCCTGGCCGACGCGCTCGCCAACGACCTCCAGCCCGCCGCGCTCTCGCTGCGCCCCGCACTCGCCGCCACCCTGCGCGCCGGCACCGAGGCGGGCGCGCTCGGGGCCCTGGTCTCCGGCTCCGGGCCGACCTGCGCCTTCCTGGTCAAGGACGCCGAGGCCGCCGCTGCGGTGGCCGGGGCGCTGCGGGCCTCCGGCACCTGCCGGACCGCCCACGCCACCCACGGACCGGTGCCCGGGGCCTCCCTGGCGGACTGACGCGGTGAGGGCGCTCCGGCGGGCCCATTAGGCTGGAGAGATCGGGGTGTCCCGACAGGGGCACCCGGCCGTTGAGCGGCGGACCGCCCCGCGACCGCCGAACCCAGGAGCGCAGCACACGTGGCCGTCAACCTCGCCACCATCGAGTCCGTCACGAAGGTCTACGGCACCCGCGCCCTGCTGGACGCGGTCAGCCTGGGCGTCAGCGAGGGCGACCGGATCGGCGTCGTCGGCCGCAACGGCGACGGCAAGACCACCCTGATCCGGATGCTCGCCAAGCTGGAGGAACCCGACGGCGGCCGGATCACCCACTCCGGCGGCCTCCAGATGGCCGTCCTCACCCAGCACGACTCGCTCGACCCGACGGCCACCATCCGGCACGAGGTGATCGCCGACCGGGCCGACCACGAGTGGCTCGGCGACGCCCGCATCCGCGACATCATCGAGGGCCTCTTCGGCGGCCTCGACCTGCCCGGCTTCGCCGACGGCCTGGACACCGTCATCGGCCCGCTCTCCGGCGGCGAGCGCCGCCGGATCGCGCTCGCCAAGCTGCTGCTCGGCTCGCCCGACCTGATCGTCCTCGACGAGCCCACCAACCACCTCGACGTCGAGGGCATCAACTGGCTCGCCGAGCACCTCCAGAAGCGCCGCTCCGCGCTCGTCTGCGTCACCCACGACCGGTGGTTCCTCGACCAGGTCTGCACCCGCATGTGGGACGTCCAGAGCGGTGAGGTGCACGAGTACGAGGGCGGCTACTCCGACTACGTCTTCGCCCGCGCCGAGCGCTCCCGGATCGAGGCCGTCGAGGAGCAGAAGCGCCAGAACATGGCCCGCAAGGAGCTGGCCTGGCTGCGCCGCGGCGCCCCCGCCCGCACCTCCAAGCCGCGCTACCGGATCGAGGCCGCCAACGCCCTGATCGCGGACGTGCCGGACCCGCGCGACACGTCCGAGCTGATGAAGTTCGCCAACGCGCGGCTCGGCAAGACGGTCTTCGACCTGGAGGGCGTGACCGTCACGGCCGGCCCGAAGCTGCTGCTGGAGAACATCACCTGGCAGCTCGGCCCCGGCGAGCGGATCGGCCTGCTCGGCGTCAACGGCGCCGGCAAGACCTCGCTGCTGCGCGCGCTGCGCGACGCGTACACCTCCGAGGGCGACGTCCAGCCGGCGTCGGGCGTCATCAAGGTCGGCAAGACCGTGCGGCTGGCCTACCTGTCGCAGGAGGTCGCCGAGCTGGACCCGGCGACCCGGGTGCTCCAGGCCGTCGAGCAGGTCCGCTCGCGGGTCGACCTCGGCAAGGGCCGGGAGATGAGCGCCGGCCAGCTGTGCGAGCAGTTCGGCTTCGGCAAGGACAAGCAGTGGACGCCGGTCGGCGACCTGTCCGGCGGCGAGCGGCGCCGGCTCCAGCTGCTGCGGCTGCTGATGGACGAGCCCAACGTGCTGTTCCTGGACGAGCCCACCAACGACCTGGACATCGAGACGCTCAACCAGCTGGAGGACCTGCTCGACGGCTGGCCCGGCTCGATGATCGTCATCAGCCACGACCGCTTCTTCATCGAGCGCACCACGGACACCGTCCACGCGCTGCTCGGCGACCGGAAGATGCGGATGCTGCCGAACGGCGTGGACGAGTACCTGGAGCGCCGGGCCCGGATGGCCGCCGCGGCTCCCGCTGCCGCTCCGGCGGGTGCGGGCGCGGGTGGCGCGGCCGGTGCGGGTTCGGCCGGTGCGGGTGCCGCAGGTGGCCCGGGTGCCGAGGGCGGTGCCCCCGCGCTGTCCGGCGGGGACCTGCGGGCGGCGAAGAAGGAGATGCAGAAGCTGGAGCGGCAGATCGCCAAGCTGGACGAGAAGGAGTCCAAGCTGCACTCCCAACTCGCCGAGCACGCCGCCGACTTCTCCAAGGTCGCGGAGCTGGACGCGCAGCTGCGCGCCGTCCGGGAGGAGAAGGAGGAGCTGGAGATGGGCTGGCTGGAGCTGGCCGAGCAGGTCTGAGGCGGGTCGCCGGTCGGGCTGCTGGTCGGGTTGGTCGGGCTGCCGGTCGGGCTGCGGGTCTGGCTGCCGGTCGGGTGGCCCGAGCCGGGTCGCTCGTCGGCGCGGTCCGAGCCGGATCACCTGCCGGGGTGGCCGCCGAGGAGCGTTTCGAGCTCCTCCGCCGCACGGCCCAGCGCACTGCGCGCCGGGTCGTGCGGGGCGGTCGGACGGGCCGCCGGGGTCGTCGGCGGGCGGTGCGCCCGGGCGGCGGCGGTCAGTTCGTCCAGCGCGCGCCGCACCCGGCCCACCTCGCCCGGGTCCGGCAGCCGACCGCCGTACCGGATCTGCGCGGCGAAGGCCGCCACCGCGCCGCCCAGCCGCTCCAGCGCCGCCGTAGCCGGCAGCCACCGCTCGGCCAGCCGGCCGGTGGGCGGCGGCTCCGCCAGGCCCTGCTGGACCTCCCGGCGGGCGTCCGCCAGCGACCGGTAGGCCGAGCGGCGCAGCCACACCTGGGCGTTGCCGTTCCGGACGGTGGAGTCGCCGGTGTCGCCGGCGCCGGTGGTGGCGTCCTGGACGACGGCGTCGAGGTAGGCCCGCAGCGCCGTCGTCGCGTCGACCAGCCTGGGCTCGATCCGATGGCGCGGGCGCTCCGGCCACAGCAGGTAGCCGAAGAGCAGGACGATCGCGCTGGCCAGCACGGTGTCCAGGACCCGCGGCCAGAACTCGGCGGCACCGCTCTGCCCGCCGAGCTGGAGCAGGACCAGCGCCATCGGCGTCATCACCACGGTGTTCAACCCGTAGTGCGCCGCCGTCGCGTACGGGAGCAGGGCCACGCAGCCCGCGGCCATCGCGGTCAGCGCCCACTCGTCGGTGGCGGCCGTGAGCAGCGCCGCGGTCACGGCCACCCCGAGCACCGTGCCGACCGAACGGCTCACCGCGCGCAGGAACACCGACCCGAGATCCGGCTTGAGCACGAAGGCGATCGTCATCGGCACCCAGTAGCTCTTGCTGAGCGGGTAGTTGGCGGTGACCGCCGAACCGACCGCGATGCACAGCGCGACGCGCAGCCCGTACCGGACCGAACCCCGCGACAGCAGCCGCGCCCGCAGCCGCCACGGATCCGGCGGCGGCGCGGGCGCGGTACCGAGCCGGGTGTCGCGGCCGGCCACCGTGTCGGCGGCGGCGCGCAGGGCCACGTCCAGGGCCTGCCGCGACGGGGTGTCCGGCCGCCAGTCGGGTACGGCGACCTCGCCGCCGCCCTGCCGCACGGCGGCCGCCAGCCGGTTCGGCACCTCGGCCACCTCCGGCGGGACCGGACGGCGGGCCCACACCAGACCGGTCGCCGCCTCGGTGGCGGCGAGGGCGGCCTCGTACATCCGGCCGCGGCGGTCCTGTGCGGTCCGGTGGGCCTGTGCGGTCCGGCCGTCCTTTCTGGCCCGCTGGCTCCGCCGGTTCGTGCCGAGGAGGTCCTGGAGCTGGTTCAGACGGGCCGTCAGCACCTGGCGCGAGACCCCCGCCCGCGGCCCGCCCAGATCGGCGAGCGTACGGCCGAGCGCGTCGTACGCGGCGGCCAGCGCCCGGTTGCGCGGATCCGCGGCGGGCCGGTTCGGCGCACCCGCCGGCAGCCCCAACAGCACCACGAACGCCGCCCCGACCAGCAACATCGGCGCCGCCGCCCACCACGGCCCCGGCAGCGGCATCCCGCTGCCCAGCGCGGCCGACACCAGCAGCAGCATCCCGGCCGCCGAACCGCGCGGACCCGTCGCACTCAGCGCACCGGAGACGAAGGCGGTCAGCGTCAACGCGACACCCAGGACGAGACCGTCCACGTCGGCGCGCTGAAGCGCGGTGCCGATCAGCATGCCGAGCGCCGAGGCGAGGACCGCCGTCCCGATCCGGGCGGCCCGCAGCCTGCCCGGCTCGACCCGGTCGTTCATCGTCGCGTGCATCGCCCCGAGCCCGGCGAACACCCCCAGATCCAGCCGGTGCGTCAGCAGCCCCACCGTCAACGGCACCGCCATGCCCACCGCCGCCCGCACCATCAGCGCCACCGGCACCGGCGGCCGCGCGGGCCGCGCGGCACGGGCCCACCAGGGGGAAGGAGAGACGTCGGAAGAGCTCACGCGGTCACGTCCGTTCTGCGGCCTTGGGTCGCTGCTGTGCGACATTGCGCGGCAGATGGGGCGTACCGGGTCAGTCTACCCAGGGCCGCCGCGGCAGCCTCGTACGTGTCAAGTTCGTACCGATCGCGTACGGGCGGGCCAAGGTCCCTGCCGGGCCGACAGGGGTGGTGGCTACGATGACGGAGGCGAAAACCGTCCACAGGGCGGTCGGTGCTCCGACCAGGACGGTACGAACCAGAAGTTGACGGTGTGTTGCGGCACGCGGCAGCCCGGGAGGCCCGGGCGCGGCGGGCCGTACGGGGGAGAGGTGAACTGCTGTGGCAGGCAATGGTGCAACTAGTCCGGGGACGCCGACTCCTTCGGTGAGTCCGTCACCCAGTCCCACGCCGACGCCGTCGGCGAACCCTTCGCCGAGCGCTGTGCCCAGTCCGTCGGCGAATCCTTCGCCCAGCCCATCGGCGAGTCCCGCGCCCAGCCCGTCGTCCAGCCCCGCGCCCAGCGCGTCGGCGAATCCTGAGCCCAGCGCGGCGGGCACCGACCCGAACGGTCAGGCGCCTTCCGGCGACGTGACGCCGTACATGCTGGAGCACAAGCTCCCGTGGCCTCTGGGTGGGGTCGACCTCGCTCCGTTCGTCAGCACCCTGCAGACGAACGGCAGCGCCAATGACCTGGTGGCGGCCTTCGGCAAGCAGAACGTCCAGGTCGAGCTCGACACGCTCACGACGTTCGCCGGCAAGGTCGAGGCCCTGCTCGCCGCCATGGAGGGCTCGGCGGCGGCGCCGTACAAGCTCCAGGAGCAGAAGCTGACGGGCAAGAGCTTCGCGAGCGCGGAGTTCGCCGAGGCGACGGCCCTGACCGCCGCCTACGAGAAGGTGCACGCCCAGCTCGTACAGCTGCACAAGGACCTCGCGTCGCAGATCCAGGCGATGCAGACGGCGGTTTCGCGGACGGCGAGCATCTATGGAACCAACGAGGACCACACGACGGCCGCTCAGAACGCCGTCGCGAAGAACGTTGGTGCCATCGCACCGGGGTCGGGCGACGGAAAGTACTGATGGCGGTCCGGGGAGAGTTCTACGGGGAGACGGGGAGCAAGTAGTGGCAGGCAGCACGAACTTCGAAGGAATGGAACACACCCACCTGCGCAAGATGGTGGACAGCACGGATCCGACGACGATCCTCAGCCGCGGCACCCAGCTGCAGTCGGCCGGGCGGGTGCTGAAGGAACTGAGTACGGCGCTCAAGTCGCACGTCGGAAACGTCACCTGGGAAGGGCCGGCTGCCGAGAACTTCAAGACCTGGGTGAACAACCTGCAGCAGTCGGCGCAGATCATCGGCGACCACGCCACGACTGCCGGTGACGCGATGCACCAGGCCGGCGAGGCGCTCAGTACCGCCAAGGTCGCCGTGCCGGAGCCTCCGAAGACGGAGATCCAGGCGGTCAACAAGTACAACAGCCAGTCGAACCTGGTGAAGGTGCCCCAACTCGCCGTCGGTCAGTCCGTCGATGCCTACATGAAGACGGTCGACCCCAAGTGGGTGACGGCGACGGAGTTCAGCCTGGCCAAGGCGAAGGTCGAGAAGGAGCACCAGGAAGCCGTTCTCCAGATGGAGAAGCTGGCGCAGGCCTACAGCGCGGCGACGACGACGCTGAACGGGATTCCCACGGACGTGGTGCTGCCGGGAACGCCTGGCGATGGCACCGCCAAGGACGATTCGTCAACTGTCTCGGGTGGTAGCGGTGGCTCGGCCGGTTCTGGCGGCCGTGTGCGCAGCCCGCGTTCGGCCGGCGGAAGTGTCGGTGGCGGTTCCAACCCGTCCGACAGTGGCTACGGCGGCGGCACGGTTCTGCCCCGTGACCCGGGTTCGGGCGGTCCCGGCCCGGGTAACCCGGGCAACACCCCGCCCCCGCCGCACGGCGGTGGTCAGGTGCCGCCCGCGCCGCAGGACCCGGGGACCTCGACCCCGCCGTCCTACCCGTCCGATCCGGTCAACCGTCCGGGCACCGATCTCAACAGCGTGCCCACCCTGCCGACCCTCCCGACCCAGACCGGCCCGTACGGTCCGGGCGGCGGCCAGCTGCCCACGGACGGGCCGACCACTCTCCCCGGCTACCCGAACGGGACGGGCGGCCCGAACAACGGGCCCGGCGTCCCCGGCGGCGGCCCGATCACGGGCGTCCCGGGCGGACCGGGCGGCGGCACCGTCCCGACCAAGGGCGGCGGCAGCGGGTACGTCCCCGGCAAGGGCGGCGGCCAGATCCAGCCGCGGACGACGCCGTTCGGCGGCGGCCCGGGGCAGGGGAGGAGCGGTACTCCGGGACTGCCCAGCGGGACGGTCTTCGGCGCCCGCGAGGCGGGTCCGGGCGGCGGCCGGGTCGGTGGGCCGGGCGGTGCGGGCGGCATGCACCCCGGCATGGGCGGTGCCCACGGTGGCGCGGTCGGGTCCGGCGGCGGTTCGCGTGGCCGGGGCCTGTCCTCGACCACCGGCGGGACGGTCGGTGGTCGCAAGGGGCCGAGCGCGGGCGGGGAGTTCACGCCCGGCGGTACCGGCCTGCGCAACCGCGCGGCGGGCGCTGCCGAGGGCGGCGCGCAGTCCAGGCAGAACGGCATGATGGCGCCCGGGTCCTCGGGCCACGGCAGTCGGAACGAGCGCGACCGCCGCAAGCGGGCCGACTACCTGCATGAGGACGAGGAGACCTGGACGAGCGGTACGCCGCACAGCAACCCGGACGTGATTGAGTAGGACGGCAACGACTGCCCGGCCACTGGGCATCCCCAGTGGCCGGGCAGGCTTGTTCGGGGCACGCTTCCCGGTCGACGGAGAGATTGACGAGGAGTTGTGATGGGGCGGACGAACGCGCGAGCGCGGTGGCGGGCTGCTGCTGCGGCACTTCTGGCGGCGGGAATCGTGGTCGGCCCGGTCGCAGCGCCCGCGGTTGCCGAGGACACGATCCGGCAGCAGCAGTGGCATCTGGAGGCCATGCGCGCCCCGGAGATGTGGAAGGTCTCGAAGGGCCAGGGAATCACAGTCGCGGTGATTGACAGCGGGTTCAAGTTCGATCATCCGGACCTGGAGGGACAGTTTCTACCGGGCCAGGATTTCAGCGGAAGTCCTGGCGGTGTGGGTTCGTTCGCGGACGGCCACGGCACGGCTATCTCCAGCTTCATCGCTGGGACGGGCAGGGGAAACGGAGGGACCGGCGCACAGGGGCTTGCGCCAGGCGTCAAGGTGCTTCCGTTGAAGATAAACACCGGTAAGGTCGGATCGGTCGTTTCGACCGACTTCCTCGGCCAGATCGGTCAGGCCGTCAATTATGCTGTCGAGCAGGGTGCCAAGGTTGTCAACATTTCGCAAGGGATTGACGCGGTAACGGCTTTCCCGGCGGATGTGGCTAAATTCAATGGGATCATCGCGGCGGCCAGGGAAAAGGGAGTCCTGGTATTCGCTGCCGTCGGGAACGAGGCTGAGAAGGGGAATCCGGTCGAGTATCCCGGCGCGCTCCCCGGGGTGATCGGCGTCGGAGCATCGGACCGGAACGGCACTGTCACGGCGGAGTCCGAGCGGGGCCCGCAGGTCGCACTCGTAGCGCCTGGAGTGGACATGATTGCGGCTTGCACATCGTCCACGGGCTACTGCAAGAGCCACGGCACGTCGGACTCGACTGCCGTGGTGTCGGCATCGGCGGCATTGGTGTGGGCGGCGCATCCGGACTGGACGGGAAACCAGGTCCTGCGGGTGCTCATCAACACTGCGGGAAAGGCGAATGACGGGGCTGGTCGCAACGACCTCATCGGCTACGGTGCGGTGCGCCCGCGTGTTGCATTGACGGATCCGGGGGACCCCGGTCCTGCCAACGTGTCGCCGCTTCCGGTCGGCTCGGTTGCGCCGACGGCAGCCCCTGCGCCCTCGGTCAGTGCGTCCGCTCCTGCGTCGGCGGTGCCGGTTCCGCTGGAGAGCCCGACCGGTGTGGCCGCTGGTGCGCCGTCGGCGCAGCCGGAGGCGGGGAAGTCGTCGGGTTCGAGCAGTGCGCTGCCGATCGTGGGGGGTGTGGCGGCCGGGTTGGTGCTGGTGGCGGGCGTGGTGTTCGTGGTGATGCGGCGTCGGAAGCCGGCCACGCAGCCCGAGCCGGCCCAGGTGCCGCCGGTGCCGTCACAGCAGCCGATGGGGGCGGTGCCGTCGGCTCCGCCGTCCTACCAGCCGCCGGTGCCGCCGGAGGACAACCCGTACGCGAGGTAGTCGTCTGCGCGAGCAGGGCCGTGTACGGAGGGCGCCAGGGAAGCCTGGCGCCCTTCGCGCGTGGTGGGGGCGCGGGGGCGGTGGGGTGCGCCGGGGTCACTCGGGTGGCGGCTGGTGGGGTGGGGTGGGGGTGGTGAGGGTGGTGGTATGGATGCGGAGGATGCTGGGCGGGTCGGGCAGGTGCGGCGGGCGGCGGCTGCGGCGCTGATCGGGACGGCGATCGAGTTCTACGACTTCTTCCTCTACGGGACGGCGGCGGCGTTGGTGTTCGGGCCGGTGTTCTTTCCCGGGCTGGGCACGGTGGGGGCGTTGCTGGCGGCGTTCTCGGTGTACGCGGTGGCGTTTTTGGCCCGGCCGGTGGGGGCGGTGGTGTTCGGGCACTTCGGGGACCGGGTGGGGCGGCGGGCGACGTTGGTGGTGTCGTTGCTGCTGATGGGGCTGGCGACGGCGGGGGTGGGGCTGCTGCCGGGGTTCGGGGTGTGGGGGTGGTGGGCGCCGGCGGTGCTGGTGGTGCTGCGGGTGTGTCAGGGCGTCGGCTTGGGTGGGGAGTGGGGCGGGGCGGCGCTGCTGATCGCGGAGAATGCGCCGGCCGGGCGGAGGGGGCGGTACGGGGGGTTCCTGCAGCTGGGGCCGACGATCGGGTTCGTGCTGGCGAACGGGGTGTTCCTGGTGTTGCAACTCGGCTTGGACGAGGGGGAGTTCCGCGCGTGGGGTTGGCGGGTGCCGTTCCTGGCCTCGTTCGTCATGGTCGCGGTGGGGTTGTTCGTCCGGCTGCGGGTCGAGGAGTCGCCGCTGTTCCGGACGGGGGTGCGGCGGGAGCGGCTGCCGGTGCTGGAGGTGCTGCGCGAGCACTGGCGCCCGGTGTTGGCGGGCGGTGGGGCGATCACGGTGGGGTACGCGCTGTTCTACCTGACCACGACGTACGCCCTGGCGTACGCGACCACCGGGCTCGGGGCGGCGAGCACGCTGGTGCTGTCGATGCTGCTGGTCGGCGCGGCGGGCATGGCCGCGACGGTGTGGCTGAGCGCCTCGTGCAGTGACCGGTGGGGGCGGCGGCGGACGCTGCGGTGGGCGACGGGCCTGGCCGCGGTCTGGTCGCTGGTGCTGTTCCCGCTGCTGGAGACGGTGAGCCGGCCGCTGATGTTCGTGGCGCTGGCGGGGGCGATGGTGGTGCTGGGCGCCATGTTCGGGCCGTTGGCGGCGTTCCTGCCGGAGCTGTTCCCGACCCGGGTGCGCTATACGGGCGCGGCGTTGACGTACAACCTGGGCGGGGTGGTCGGCGGGGCGACGACGCCGCTGGTGGCCACCCGGCTGACCGGGGCGTACGGGACGGCGCAGCCGGTGGGCTGGTACCTGGCGGTGCTGGGTGTGCTGGCCCTGGGGTGTCTGCGGATGCTGCCGGAGAACACCGGCGCGGAGCTCGGGTCGGTGGGCGGTTCGGTGGACGGCCCGATGGACGGTTCGGTGGACGGTTCGGTGGACGGGGCCGCGGACGGCGAACGCCGCCGGGCGCCCCGGTTGGGGGCGGACCCGGCGGCGTAGTCGCCCGTGGGCGTGCGTGCTCGCCCGGGGCTCAGCCGGCCAGGGCGGCGCGGCCGGCCAGCACGACGGCGGTGTGCCGGGCGACGCGCTCACCGAGGTGCTCGGCGGTGGCGATGTCGGCCTTGTGGACGGCCTCCGGGCCGGCGTCGGACGGGGAGGAGGCGGCGGCGCCGTTGAAGAAACCGAGCCGGTTGAGGTCGTTCTCGGAGGCGGTGGTGGCGTTCCAGCCGGGCTTGAGGCCGAGGTTGACCCAGCTCATGCCGTGCTGGGCGGCGAGGGTCTGGAAGAAGGCGAGGGTGCCCGCCTTGTCGCCGCTCTTGGAGGCGGAGTTGGTGAAGCCGGCCGCGACCTTGTCCTTCCAGGCGTCGGTGAACCAGCGCTTGCTGGTGGCCTCGGCGAAGACGTGGAAGGCGCCGGAGGCGGTGCCCATGTAGGTGGGGGAGCCGAAGATGATCGCGTCGGCGGCGTCCAGCTGCGCCCACTGCTCCTCGGTGATGGTGTCGACGGCGATCGGGACGACCTCGGCACCTGCGGCGGCGGCGCCGCGGGCGACGGCCTCGGCGATCACGGCGGTGTGGCCGTAGCCGGAGTGGTAGGCGAGGGCGACGGTCGGACGGACGGCGGTCATGCGGCACTCCAGGGGGACGGGCGCGGGCCGGCGGAGGCCGGCGGGCAGACGTGGGGACGGGACGGGGCAGGGCGGGGCCGGGCGCACCGAGGTGGCCCGCGGCCCCGGCCTCGGCTGGTCTCCAATATAGACCAGGTCTCTATTGGTTACCAAGGGTGGATTGGAGACCTCGGGACTACCCTGGAGGCATGACGACGGAGGAAGCGGCCCGGGTCCGGCCCGGACAGCCCGCGGAGCGGGACGAGCGGGACGAGCAGGAAGGCCGGGACGAGCGGGAAGGGCGGGGTGGGCAGGAGTACGACGTGTTCGCCCGGCTCTGTCCCAGCCGCGACGTGTTCGCGGAGCTGGCCGACAAGTGGTCGATGCTGATCCTGATGAGCCTCCTCGGCTGCGGGCCGCAGCGCTTCTCCGAACTCCAGCGCGGGGTCGGCGGGGTCAGCCGCAAGATGCTCACCCAGTCGCTGCGCAACCTGGAGCGCAGTGGACTGGTGCTCCGTACGGTCTTCCCTGAGACGCCGCCGCGGGTGGTCTACGACCTGCTGCCGCTCGGCCGTGAACTGGCCGAGCTGCTCGCGCCGGTCGGCCGGTGGGCGGAGCACCGCGCCGGGCGGATGGTGGTGGCCCGCGAGGAGTTCGACGCGGCCCACGGCGAGGACTGAGCCGGCCGCGGCGAGGGCAGGACCGCCCCGCGGCGAGGGTCGGATCGGCCGATGGCGAGGGCCGGGCCGGCGGAGCGCTCCGGGCGGAGGCCGATTTCCCTTCCCGGCCCGGAGCCGTGTAATGTCTTCCTTGTTCGAGCGGCCGGGAGAAACACCCGGACAAGCGAGCAAGCCCCTATAGCTCAGTCGGTAGAGCGTCTCCATGGTAAGGAGAAGGTCTGCGGTTCGATTCCGCATGGGGGCTCCACTGAAAGACCCTCGCCTGGCGGCGGGGGTCTTTCGCGTTCTCCGGCCGGTTCCGTACCGCCGATACGCCCCGGCCTAGCGGGTCGGGTACGGAATGCGCTGTGATGGTGCGTCATCGGCCGCCCGCCCGAGGGGTGCGGGCGCGAGCCGGACCCCGACCTGGAGGGCGTCATGGGTGTTCGACTCGTGGTGGTGGACGACCACCGGCTGCTGGCCGAGGCGCTGGCCACCGCACTTCAACTGCGCGGCCACCGGGTGCTCGCGGTCGGTTCCCCGGCCGGCGTCGCCGCCGATCTGGTGGTCGGACGGCGGCCCGAGGTCTGTCTGCTGGGGGTGGCCGCGCCGGGGGAGTCGGGGGCCTTCGACGGGTTGCGCCGGATCCGCCGGGAGCGGCCCGAGGTGGCCGTGATCGTGCTCGGTCCGGTGGGTGAACTGCGCGGAGTTGCAGGGGCGTTCGCGGCCGGTGCGGCCGGGTACGTGCCCAGCGACGAGCGGATCGAGGTGGTCGAGCGGGCCATCGGGCGGGCGCGTGCGGGCGAGGCCGCGGTCGCGGTGGACATTCTGCGCGGGGCTTTCGACCAACTGCTGCGCCCTGCGGTCGAGCCGGACGACGAGGCCGTCCGGCTGCTGCGGCTGCTGACCCGCCGTGAGGTGCAGGTGCTGGCCCGGATCGCGGACGGCGAGGACACCGCGGCGATCGCCTCCGGGATGCGGATCGCCGCGAGCACCGCCCGGACGCACGTCCAGCGGGTGCTGATGAAGCTCGGCGCGCGGACCCGCCTGGAGGCGGCCGCGGTGGCGGCGCGCACCGGCCTGCTGGAACGGATGGCCGGCGGCTGAGGACTTGGTGAGAAGGCTGGAAGCAGTCGCCCGTGTGGCGCGGAGCACCCCGGTGGCATTGGGAGAATGACCCCAGTCGTACGCATTCCGTCGATGGCTTCCGTCCGAACGGGCGGACCGTCGTTCGCTGGAGGTCGCAACATGAGTAAGTACCTGGTCACGGGTGGCGCCGGCTACGTCGGCAGTGTGGTCGCCGCCCACCTGCTGGAGGCGGGTCACCAAGTGACCGTCCTGGACGACCTCTCCACCGGTTTCCGCGCGGGTGTCCCGGCCGGCGCCGAGTTCGTCGAGGGCCGGATCCAGGAGGCCGACAAGGTGCTGGACGGCTCCTTCGACGGCGTGCTGCACTTCGCCGCCTCCTCGCAGGTCGGCGAGTCGGTCGCGGACCCGGAGAAGTACTGGCGCAACAACGTGGCCGGCTCGCTGGAGCTGATCAGCGCGATGCGCGCGTCGGGTGTGCGCAAGCTGGTGTTCTCCTCCACCGCCGCCACCTACGGCGAGCCGGAGGCGGTGCCGATCGCCGAGACCGCCCGCACCGCGCCGACCAACACCTACGGCGCCACCAAGCTCGCCGTGGACCACCTGATCACCGGTGAGGCCGTCGCCCACGGCCTGGCCGCCGTCTCGCTGCGGTACTTCAACGTGGCCGGTGCATACGGCAGTTCGTCCGGTGTCGCCTTCGGTGAGCGGCACGACCCCGAGTCGCACCTGATCCCGCTGGTCTTCCAGGCCGCGCTGGGGCAGCGTCCGCACATCGCGGTGTACGGCGACGACTACCCGACCCCGGACGGCACCTGCGTCCGCGACTACATCCACGTCGCCGACCTGGCCGAGGCGCACCTGCTGGCGCTGGACGCGGCCGAGCCGGGCGAGCACCTGATCTGCAACCTGGGCAACGGCAGCGGCTTCTCGGTGCACGAGGTGATCGAGTCGGTCCAGCGCGTCACCGGCCGGGAGATCCCGGTGCGGGTCGAGGGCCGCCGGGCCGGTGACCCGGCGGTGCTGGTGGCCTCGGCCGCCCGTGCCCACGAGACGCTGGGCTGGACCCCGCGCCGCCCGAACCTGGACGAGATCGTCGCCGACGCCTGGAAGTTCACCCTGGCGAAGAACGGCGGGTGAGTGACGGCCGGTGAGCGCCTCCGGGAGCGGCACCCGGAACGGCCCTCGGGCGGTCCAAGTCCGGCCACTCACGTATCTTCTGACGAAACTTCACCGAATCGCCACGAGCGCGTTTCCCGCCCCGTAGGCTGAGTGCGGTACCGGTGGGGGCCGGCGACCGTTCGGCCTCACCGGCCACCGGTGGGCGGGCGGAACGGCGGGTCCGGAACGCGGATGCCGGGCCGGTCCCCGTCCCCGGGCTCGGGCGGTCTGAGCAGGGGGAGGGACTATGGGGCGGATTCGCGTCCTGGTGGTCGACGACCATCGGATCTTCGCCGAGGCGCTGGCTGCGGCACTGGCCGCCGAGCCGGACGTGGAGGTGGGGGCGGCGGGCAGCGCGGCCGCCGCCGAGCGGGCCTTGGAGCGTGCGGCCGGCGAGGGCCGGGCCTACGACGTGGCACTGATCGACGCCGACCTCGGCGTCGAGGCGTCGGGTGTCGGCGCCGCCGCCGGTGCGGCCGGGCCGATCGGAACAGCGGGCCCGGCCGGATTACCCGGCGGGCCCGGAGCCGCCGGTCCGTACGGAGGCTCCGGTCCGTACGGTGCCGCCGGTCCGTACGGAGGCCCCGGTCCGCACGGTGCGTCGGGCGTACTGGGAGCGCTGGGAGCACCGGGAGCACCGGGAGTCGGAGCGCACGCCCGCCGCCGGCCCGCTGCGGAGCACGGTGACGAGGCCCGGCGCGGTCGTGCCGCCCCGCCCGTGCCGCAGCCGCGCCGGTCGGCCGTACCGCCGGGGCCACCGGTTCCGCTGTCGGGCGGCCTGCCGCCGCTTGCCCGGTCCGCGGTGGACCCGCTGCGGGGCGACCAGCTCAGACCCTCCGCCCAGCCGCCCGACGGCATCACCCTGCTGGCCCGCCTCCGCCGCGCCCATCCCGGGCTGCGCGCGATCGTCCTGGCCACCGCCGACGACCCGCACCGCGCCGCCCGCGCCCTGCACGCGGGCGCCACCGGCTGGGTGGCGAAGGAGAGTTCGCTGGCCCGGCTGCTCGCGGTGGTCCGGGGGGTGCTGCGGGACGAGACGCACCTGCCGCCCGCGCTGCTCACCGGGGTGATCCGCGAGCTCACCACCGCCCGGCGGGACCGCACCGAGAGCGAGCGGCTGGTGGACACCCTGACCCCGCGGGAGAAGCAGATCCTGCGCTGCATGGTCGCGGGCCTCGGCCGGCAAGCCGTCGCGGAGCGGCTCTATCTGTCGCCGCACACCGTCCGGACGCACATGCAGAACGTGCTGGGCAAGCTCGGGGTGCACTCCACGCTGGCGGCCGTCGCGGTGGCCCGCCGGGCCGGGGTCAGCCCGGCCGAGCCGGCCGTGCCTGCGCCGCCCTCGGTGGTCGGTACCGTCGAACGGCCCTGAGCCGGGACCCGCGAGGCGGCCCCACGGGCCGGGGGGCGGGAGCCGTCGTCAGCCCGGGATGTTGTCGAACGGGGCGACCAGCACCCGCAGCAGCGCGGCGAGTTCGGTCTGCTGGTTGGAGCTGAGCTGGGCGAGCAGTTCGCGCTCGTGCGCGAGCAGTCCGGCGAGCGCCTGGTCGGCGCGGTCGCGGCCGTCGTCGGTGAGCCGGACCAGTACGCCGCGCCGGTCGTCCGGGTCGGGCAGGCGCTTGACCAGGCCCTTTCCGGTGAGCCGGTCGATCCGGTTGGTCATGGTGCCGGAGGTGACCAGGGTCTGGGTGAGCAACTGGCCGGGGGAGAGCTGGTAGGGGGAGCCGGCCCGCCGAAGGGCGGTCAGGACGTCGAACTCCCAGGGCTCCAGGCCGTGCTCGGCGAAGGCGGTGCGGCGGGCGCGGTCCAGGTGCCGGGCGAGCCGACTGACCCGGCTGAGCACCTCCAGCGGCTCCACGTCGAGGTCGGGGCGCTCCCGGCGCCACGCTGCGACCAGCCTGTCGACCTCGTCCTCCATGACGATCAGTGTATCGGTGGATGTGTCGATGTGAAGTCTCTTGACATCGAGAAATGTGCCAGTGAGGCTACCGCGAGATATCTTGATGTCGAGATACCTGCGAGGTGAACCATGACCACCCCCGTCTGGGACCCGGCGCAGTACCTGCGCTTCGCCGACGAACGCACCCGCCCGCTGCGCGACCTGCTCGCCCGCGTCCCCGCCCTCCCGCACCCCGGTGCCGAGGTGATCCTGGACATCGGATGCGGCCCCGGCAACTCCACCGCCGTGCTGCGCGAGCGCTGGCCGCGGGCCCGCCTCACCGGCGTCGACAACTCCGCCCCGATGCTGGCCGCCGCCCGCAGCGAGGGCGAGCCCGACGCCGAGTACCTGCTCGCCGACGCCCGCGACTACGACCCGGCCCCGGCCGGGCCCGACCTGATCGTCTCCAACGCCACCCTCCAGTGGGTGGACGGACACCTGGCGCTGCTGCCGCGCTGGGCGGACGCCCTCGAACCCGGCGGGGTGCTCGCCTTCCAGGTGCCCGGCAACTTCGACGCCCCCAGCCACACCCTGCTCGCCGACCTGCGCCGCAGCGCCCGCTGGCGGGACGCGCTCGGCGAGGAGGCCGTACGGGCCGGCGTTCATCCGCCCGAGCGCTACCTCGACGCCCTGGCCGCCGCCGGCTGCCGCCCGGACGTCTGGGAGACCACCTACCTGACCCTTCTGCCGGGGCCGGACCCGGTCCTGGAATGGGTCAAGGGCACCGCGCTGCGCCCGGTCCTCACCCGGCTCGCCGACCCGGCGGACCGGGCGGCCTTCCTCGCCGAGTACGGGCGGCTGCTGCGCGAGGCGTATCCGGCCGGGCCGCACGGGACGGTGTTCCCGTTCCGGCGGATCTTCGCCGTGGGGACCGGGCGGTCGGGCTGAGCCGGGCGGGCCGTGGCCGGGCCGGGGCGATCCGGCCCCGGCCGGTCAGGCCGTGCGCTCGCCGACCAGCCTCGGGTGCCGCTCCAGGCCCTCCAGCCCGTGCCAGGCGAGGTTCACCAGGTGCGCCGCCACCGTCGCCTTGTCCGGCTTGCGGACCTCCAGCCACCACTGCCCGGTCAGCGCGACCATCCCGACCAGCATCTGCGAGTACATCGGGGCCAGCCGGGCGTCGAAGCCGCGGGACTTGAACTCCAGGCCCAGGATGTCCTCGACCTGCGTGGCGATGTCGCTGATCAGCGAGGCGAAGGTGCCGGTCGACTGGGCGACCGGGGAGTCCCGGACCAGGATCCGGAAGCCGTCCGTCGAGGTGTCGATGTAGTCCATCAGCGCGAAGGCCGCCTGCTCCAGCAGCTCGCGCGAGTGCCCGCCGGTCAGGGCCCCGGTCACCATGTCCAGCAGCAGCTGCATCTCGCGGTCGACGACCACCGCGTACAGCCCCTCCTTGCCGCCGAAGTGCTCGTACACCACGGGCTTGGACACTCCGGCGCGCTCGGCGATCTCCTCCACCGAGGTGCCGTCGTAGCCGCGTTCGGCGAAGACCGTCCGGCCGATCTCCAGCAGCTGCTCGCGCCGCTGCTTGCCGGTCATCCGGACCCGGCCGCCCCGGCGGCGCGGGGCCGCGGTCGAGCCGCCGCCGGCGCCCCGGTCCGGACCCCCGTCGCCGGTGCCGGCCGCCGGTGCAGCCGCCCGTGGACGGGCCGGCGCCGTGGCGGGCGCCGCGTCCGTCCGCGTGCCGTGGTGACCGCCTGTGCTGTCTGCGCTGCTCCCGTTCACCCCTACATCATGCTGGAAGCGCCGCCTCATGCGGCGCGGCGGGCGGCGATCCGCTGCGCGTCCGGCCAGCGGACGTCCCGGACCCAGCCGGCCAGCTCGAACCAGCGGATCAGCCGGGCCGAGGAGTCGATCTGCCCGCGCAGCACCCCGTGCCGGGCCGCGGTCGGGTCGGCGTGGTGCAGGTTGTGCCAGGACTCCCCGCAGGAGAGCACGGCGAGCCACCAGACGTTGCCGGAGCGGTCCCGGGAGCGGAACGGGCGGCGGCCGACGGCGTGGCAGATCGAGTTGATCGACCAGGTGACGTGGTGCAGCAGCGCCACCCGGACCAGCGAACCCCAGAAGAAGGCGGAGAGCGCCCCCTCCCAGGACAGGCTCACCAGGCCGCCGATCAGCGCGGGCAGCAGCAGCGAGATGGTGGTCCAGAGCCAGAACAGCCGGGAGATCCGCCTTATGGCCGGGTCGCGCACCAGGTCGGGGGCGTACGTGACCTGCGAGGTCTGCTCCTCGTCGAACATCCAGCCCATGTGGGCCCACCACAGGCCCTTCATCAGCGCCGGGACGCTCTCCCCGTAGCGCCACGGCGAGTGCGGGTCGCCGTCCTTGTCGCTGAACCGGTGGTGCTTGCGGTGGTCGGCCACCCAGCGCACCAGCGGGCCCTCGACCGCGAGGCTCCCGGCGATCGCCAGCGCCAGGCGCATCGGGCGGTTGGCCTTGAAGGCGCCGTGGGTGAAGTAGCGGTGGTAGCCGATGGTGATGCCGTGGCAGGTGAGGTAGTACATCGCGACGGTGATCGCGAGGTCCGTCCAGCCCAGTCCCCATCCCCAGGCCACCGGGACGGCGGCGACCAGGGCGGTGAACGGCACGAGGATGAACAGGGAGAGCGCGATCCGCTCGGCCAGGCCCTGCTTCTCCCCGCCACGGGTGGCGGACAGCCGGGTGGCCGCGGCGTCGGCGTCGGTGGTCCCGGCGGTCTCGGTGATCAGGGCCGGTTCGGCCGGACCGGTGGGATCGGCGGGATCGGAGTCGGAAGACGGGGTGCGGGACGCGGCGTTCCCCGCGCGCGCCTCGCCGGCCTGGATGGTCATGGGGGTCCCTTTGCGGCGTCCCGGAGCGGGAGAGAAGCGGAGCTACGTTGGCGTAACCTACGGCATCGTAGGTTGCGCTCCGTGTCCAGGGGAACACTCCGCCGCACGGCGCTCGAGTGAATTCACCCGACTGGATGGATGAACCGGAAGCCCGGCGCGTTCGGTCGCCGGGGGCGGAATCGGGCCCGCGGATCGACGCAAGTCGATACCCACGGCAGGGCCCTCTCCGGTAGGGTCTGACACGACTGTCCGCCGTGGTGTAATGGCAGCACAGGGCCCTTTGGAGGCCTTTGTCTGGGTTCGAATCCTAGCGGCGGAGCCTCTGCACGCCTCGGGTTCGGGCGTTTTCCCTCGCGCCGGTATTGTCGGTGCTGCTCGGCGGACTGTGCGAATGGCGACCGGCCTGGGTCCGGGCCGGGCCTGCTCTGCCCTCTCTGTGAACTTACCGAGGAGCCTCCCCGCATGGGTGCCAATTCGCTTGCCGCCGTTGTCGTGCTCGCCGCCGGTGGCGGGACCCGGATGAAGTCGAACAAGCTGCCCAAGGTGCTGCACGAGGTGTGCGGGCGCTCGCTGGTGGGTCACGCGGTCTCGGCGGCCCGGGAGCTGACGCCCGGCCAGTTGGTCGTGGTGGTCGGCCACCAGCGCGAGCAGGTCGAGGCGCACCTGGCGGAGCACTACCCGGCCACCCGCACCGCGGTGCAGGTGGAGCAGAACGGCACCGGGCACGCGGTGCGCACCGCGCTGGAGTCGCTGGCCGCCGACGGCGTGGCGCTGGACGGCACGGTCATCGTCACCGCCGGCGACTCGCCGCTGCTGACCGGGGAGACCCTGCGCCGGCTGGCCGACGCGCACATCGCCCAGCAGAACGGCGTCACCGTGCTGACCGCCGTCGTCCCGGAGCCCTTCGGCTACGGCCGCATCCTGCGGGACGAGGACGGCACCGTCGCCGCGATCGTCGAGGAGCGGGACGCCAGCGCCACCCAGCGCGCGATCACCGAGATCAACTCCGGCGTCTTCGCCTTCGACGCCAAGCTGCTCACCGCGGCGCTGGGCGAGCTCACCACGGACAACTCGCAGGGCGAGGAGTACCTGACCGACACCCTGGAGATCCTGCGCAAGGCGGGCCACCGGGTCGGCGCCGTGGTGGCCGAGGACCACCGGGACATCCTGGGCATCAACGACCGGGTCCAGCTGGCGCAGGCCCGCCGGCTGCTGAACGACCGCCTGCTGGAGCGGGCGATGCGCGAGGGCGTCACCGTGGTGGACCCGGCGACCACCTGGTTCGACGTGCAGGTCAGCTACGAGCCGGACGCCGTGGTGCTGCCGAACACCCAGCTCCAGGGCGCCACGCACCTGGGCGAGGGCTGCGAGGTCGGCCCGAACTCGACCCTCAAGGACACCCTGGTCGGCGCCGGCGCCCGGGTGAGCAACACCACGGCCGACCGCGCCGAGGTGGGCGAGCTGGCCACCGCCGGTCCGTACGCCTACCTGCGGCCCGGCGCCAGGCTGGCCCGCAAGGCGAAGGTCGGCACCTACGTCGAGGTGAAGAACTCCGAGCTGGGCGAGGGCGCCAAGGTGCCGCACCTGTCCTACATCGGCGACGCCACGATCGGCGAGGGCACCAACGTCGGCGCGGCCTCGGTCACCGTGAACTACGACGGCGTGAACAAGCACCGCACGGTCATCGGCGCGCACTGCCGCACCGGCTCGGACAACATGTTCATCGCCCCGGTCACCATCGGTGACGGCGCCTACACCGCCGCCGGTTCGGTGATCACCGGCGACGTCCCGGCCGGGGCGCTCGGTGTGAGCCGGGCCACGCAGCGCAACATCGACGGCTGGGTCGAGCGCAAGCGCCCCGGGACGGCATCCGCGCAGGCCGCGCAGGCTGCGGCGGACGGGGCCGAGCAGGCCTGAGCGGGCGGGCCCGGGGGCCGGGGGCGGTCCCGAGGCGGACGGTTTCTGCGCGGGCGCGTAACCTTGGGGACATACGTGCGCCACTGGGCTTACCGCCCGTGTCCAGGCGTACCGACAATTCCCCCTACCCGTGCCACGAGCGGGCCCTGCCTGCCCGCCACCGGGTCGAGGGTTCAGCGTTCGCAACGCGAGGAGACGGTGCAGTGAGCGGGATCACGACGTCGGGTGAGAAGAAGCTGAAGCTCTTCTCCGGCCGTGCCCACCCGGAGCTGGCGAAGGAGGTGGCCGAGGCGCTCGGGACCGAGCTGGTCCCCACCAAGGCCCTGGACTTCGCCAACGGCGAGATCTACGTCCGCTTCCTGGACTCCGCGCGCGGCGCGGACTGCTTCGTGATGCAGAGCCACACGGCTCCCATCAACCAGTGGATCATGGAACAGCTGATCATGATCGATGCTCTGAAGCGGGCCTCCGCCAAGAGCATCACCGCGATCCTGCCGTTCTACGGCTACGCCCGCCAGGACAAGAAGCACCTCGGCCGCGAGCCCATCTCGGCCCGGCTGATCGCCGACCTGCTGCGCCAGGCCGGTGCGGACCGCCTGATGGCCGTGGACCTGCACACCGCGCAGATCCAGGGCTTCTTCGACGGCCCGGTGGACCACCTGTTCGCGCTGCCGCTGCTGGCCGACTACATCGGCGGGAAGGTCGACCGCTCCAAGCTGACCGTCGTCTCGCCGGACGCCGGCCGGGTGAAGGTCGCCGACCAGTGGTGCGACCGGCTGGACGCCCCGCTGGCGATCATCCACAAGCGCCGCGACATCACCCAGGCCAACACCATCCTGTCGGCCGACGTCGTCGGTGACGTCAAGGGCCGGGTCTGCGTGCTGGTCGACGACATGATCGACACCGCCGGCACCATCTGCGCCGCCGCCGACGCGCTGTTCGACAACGGCGCCGCGGACGTCGTGGTCGCGGCCACCCACGGGGTCCTCTCCGGCCCGGCCGCGGACCGGCTGAAGAACTCGCGGGTCAGCGAGTTCGTGTTCACCAACACGCTGCCCACCCCGGCGGAGCTCCAGCTGGACAAGATCACCACGCTCTCCATCGCCCCGTCGATCGCCGCCGCGATCCGCGAGGTGTTCGAGGAGGGCTCGGTGACCAGCCTCTTCGAGGGCGTGCACTGACGAAGGCCCGTGCAGGCGGCCCCGGTCCGGACGGACCGGGGCCGCCGCCGATTTCGCGGGAGGCCGCAGGTGCGGTTAGACTCGTGAAACTGCTCGGCGAGGGATGCCGTGTGCCCGTTCGACGGGTGCCCGATCCGTGATCGACGCGCTGCCGGTGCCGGATTCCCGTCCGCCCGGCAGGCCGTTGCCGCCGAGTGACCCCCGAACGTACTGAGGGTGTGGTCCCGGCGGTTTTTCGCGTTGCCTGCACCCCCGCGCCATTTCCACGAGGAGTGCAGTCGTGTCCGAGATCCGTATTGCCGCTGAGACCCGTTCCGAGTTCGGCAAGGGTGCCGCCCGTCGTGCCCGCCGCGCCGGCTTCGTCCCCGGTGTCGTCTACGGCCACGGCCACGCCCCGGTTCACCTGAACCTGCCCGGCCACGACCTGATGATGGCCCTGAAGACCCCGAACGCCCTGCTGGTCGTGCCGATCGAGGGCAAGGACGAGTACGTGCTGCCGAAGGCCGTCCAGCGCGAGGCCATCAAGCGCACCATCGAGCACGTCGACCTGCTGCTGGTCAAGCGCGGCGAGAAGGTCACCGTCGAGATCCCGGTCCACACCGAGGGCGAGCTGGCCCCGGGCGGCAACCTGGTGGAGCACGTCCTGCAGTCCCTGCCGATCGAGGCCGAGGCCACCCACCTGCCCGAGTCGGTCACCGTCTCCGTCGAGGGCCTGGAGGCCGGCGCCTCCATCCACGCCAAGGACATCGTCCTGCCGGCCAACGTCTCGCTGGCCGTCGAGGCCGACGCCGTCGTGCTGCAGGTCATCGCCGCCCAGGCCGCCCCGGTCGAGGACGAGGCCGCCGAGGCCGAGGGCACCGAGGCCTGAGCCTCCTGACGCCCAATTGCTGAGACCGCTGCCCCGGGAGCTACCGCAGGAGCGAACGGGGGCGCGGTGGTTACGCGATGATGACGTCGAGCGCGAAGGCGAGGAGAGAAGCGTGAGCGAGCGCAGCGAGCGAGCCATGGAGAGGTGCGCGGTCCGCGAAGCGGCCGCCGAGCGCAGCGAGGTGGGCGCATGAGCGAGGACTACGACGGCCCCTGGCTGGTGGTGGGGCTGGGCAACCCCGGGGAGCAGTACGCCCGGAACCGGCACAACATCGGCTTCATGGTGGTGGACCTGCTGGCGCAGCGGATGGGCGCCAGGTTCAAGGCGCACAAGAGCCGGGCGCAGGTGGCCGAGGGACGGCTGTCGGGCAAGCGGGTGGTGCTGGCCAAGCCGATGTCCTTCATGAACCTCTCCGGCGGGCCGGTGACGGCGCTGCGCGACTTCTACAAGGTGCCGGCCTCGGCGCTGATCGCGGTCCACGACGAGCTGGACATCGACTACGCGGCGCTGCGGCTGAAGCTGGGCGGCGGGGACAACGGCCACAACGGCCTGAAGTCGATCACCAAGTCGCTGGGCCCGGACTACCACCGGGTGCGCTGCGGGATCGGCCGTCCGCCGGGCCGGATGGAGGTCGCGGACTTCGTGCTGAAGGACTTCTCCTCGACCGAGCGCAAGGAGCTGGAGTGGTTCGTGGACCGCTCGGCGGACGCGGTGGAGGCGCTGCTGTCCGAGGGGCTGGAGCGGGCCCAGGGCACGTACAACTCCTGATCGCAGCTGACCGTCCGTCAGGACCGCGCGCGGGTACGCAACGGTCGTACAACGCTTGCCCGTCCACACCTGAATCGGTGTGAGAACCCCGTGCGGGATCGGATAGCGTCGGCTGGGTACGCGAACGAGTCCTGGGGAGTTCTCGATGCGGGGATTGCGTCCGGTCCGCCGAGTGCGGCGGAGCCGGGTGGTCGAGCTGAAGCGGCTCGGGCGGCGGGTCGGTACGGCCGGTGCGCTGGGGGCGGCCGGCGTCCTGCTGTCGAGCGGTGCGCTGGCGCACGCGGAGCCGGTGGCCGAGTCGGACCCGGCGGTCTCCCCGGAGCCGGCGGCGGCGCAGTTCGGCCCGGTGCTCGGCGATTCGATGGGCCCCGACGCCGGGCTGCTGGCGGTCGGCGGCGGCCTGGTGGTGGCGGCCGGCGGCGCGGCGCTGTGGCTGAAGCGCAGGCGCGCGGGCGAGGTGGCGGAGTAGCACCCCCGCGCGCATCAGGACCCCGCGCGGATCAGGAGCCCTGCGCGGAGCGGGAGTTCCGCACCGAGCAGCACCCCCCGTGCGGAGCGGGAGCCTCACGGCGATGGGCCGGTGTCCCGGACGGGACACCGGCCCATCGGCCGTTCTCGGGCGGCCGTCAGCCGGTGTTGCGCAGGCCGGCGGCGATGCCGTTGACGGTCAGCAGCAGTGCGCGGGCGCGCAGCGGGTCGTCCTGGCGCCCGGCCGAGAGCTCCTCGCGCTGGCGGCGCAGCAGCGCGACCTGGAGGTAGGAGATCGGGTCGAGGTAGGCGTCGCGGACGGCGAAGGTCTGCTTCAACACCGGGTTGTGCTCCAGCAGTTCGTTCTCGCCGGTGAGCCGCAGCACCTCGCGCAGGGTGAGCGCGTGCTCGGCCTTGATCTCGTCGAAGACGTGGCGCAGCTCGCCGGGCACCAGCTGCTCGACGTAGTGCTGGGCGATCCGCAGGTCGGTCTTGGCCAGCGTCATGGCGACGTTGGACAGGAAGTTGCGGAAGAAGTGCCACTCGCCGTACATCTCGTCCAGCACGGCGCCGAGGCCCGCCGCGCGGGCGGCCGCGAGGCCGGAGCCGACGCCGAACCAGCCGGGGACGATCTGCCGGGACTGGGTCCAGCCGAACACCCACGGGATGGCCCGCAGGCCGTCCAGGCCGGCGCCGGAGTCGGGGCGGCGGGACGGGCGGGAGCCCAGGTGCAGCGAGGCGAGCTGGTCGACCGGGGTGGCGGCGAAGAAGTACTTCGGCAGGTCCTCCTGCTCGACCAGGCCGCGGTAGGCGGTGTGGGCGGCCTCGGAGACCTGGTCCATCGCGGCGTCCCAGCGGGCCAGCGACTCGGGGGCCTGGCGCGGGGCGGTGTGCAGCGCGGAGGCGGAGAGCGTGGCGGAGATGGTCAGCTCCAGGTTCTCCCGGGCCAGCGAGGGGAGCAGGTACTTGTCGGAGATGACCTCGCCCTGCTCGGTGACCTTGATCTCGCCCTCCAGGGTGCCCCAGGGCTGGGCCAGGATGGCCTCGTGCGAGGGGCCGCCGCCGCGGCCGACGGTGCCGCCGCGGCCGTGGAACAGGCGCAGCCGGATGCCGTAGCGGTGGGCGACGTCGCGCAGGCGGCGCTGGGCGCGGTGGATCTCCCACTGGGAGGTGGTGATGCCGCCGAACTTGGAGGAGTCGGAGTAGCCGAGCATGACCTCCTGGACGTCGCCGCGCAGCGAGACGAGCAGGCGGTAGGACGGGTCGGAGAGCATCTCGTCGAGGATGCGGTCGGCCTGCTGGAGTTCGTCGGTGGTCTCCAGCAGCGGCACGATGCCGATCTTGGCGATGCCGGCGTGCAGGTCGATCAGACCGGCCTCGCGGGCCAGCACGGTGGCCGCGAAGACGTCGTCGGCACCCTGGCACATGGAGATGATGTAGCTCTCGACGATCTCGTCGCCGAAGCGCTCGAAGCCCTGGCGGATCGTGTTGAACACGCCGAGGGTCTTGGTGCCGGCCTCGTCCAGCGGGGCCGGGGTGGGGGCGAGCGGGCGGCGCGAGCGGAGCTCCTTGGCGAGCAGCTTCTGCCGGTACTCGCGGGGCATGTCGGCGTAGCGCCAGGCCTCTTCGCCGAGCCGGTCGAAGAGCTGGCCGAGGGCGTGGTGGTGGGCCTCGGCGTGCTCGCGCACGTCCATGGTGGCGAGCTGCAGGCCGAAGGCCTCGACGGTGCGGATGGCGCGGGCGAGGCGGCCGTCGGCGATGAGCTCGCCGCGGTGGGCGCGCAGCGAGTCCTGGATCAGCCGCAGGTCGGCGATCAGCTCGCGGGTGCCGAGGTAGTCGCGGCCCTCGACGTGCGGGGTGCCGCCGGCCAGCCGCTCGCGGGTGTTCTCCAGCTTGAGCCGGATGCAGGTGGCCTTGAGGCGGTAGGGCTCCTCGGCGTTCATCCGCTTGTAGCGCGGGCTGAGTTCGGGGAGCAGGTGCAGATCGGTGTTGAGCGAGGCGAGCAGTTCGACCGAGGCGCCGGCCAGCCGCTCGGAGGTGGAGAGCGTGTTGCGCAGGTCGTCGATCGCGGAGAGCGCGTCCTTGATGCCGTACTCGTGCTGGAGGTTGAGGACGTCCCAGGTGACCTGCGGGGTGACGTTGGGGTTGCCGTCGCGGTCGCCGCCGATCCAGGTGCCGAAGGTGAGCGGCCGCACGCCGTCGGGCAGGCCCAGGCCGACCCGGGCGAGCTCCTCGTGCAGCTCCTCCAGGACCTCGGGGACGGCCTCGCGGTAGAGCTCGTCCAGGTAGTAGACGGCGTTGCGGGCCTCGTCGGTGGGCTCGGGGCGGGCGATGCGCAGCTCGTCGGTCTGCCAGAGGAGGTCGATGACCTCGGCCAGGCGGCGGTCGGCGGAGCGCTTGGCGCTGCTGGTGCGGGCCTGGTCGGCGGCGGCCAGGCCGGAGGTGACCTCGTCGCGGTGGATGCGGTCGAGGAGCTCGCCGATCCGGCGCAGCTTGTTGAGGACGCTGCGGCGGGCGGCCTCGGTGGGGTGCGCGGTGAAGACCGGGCGGACCGCGAGGTGGGCCAGGGTGTCCTGGAGGTGCTTGGGGTCGGCCTCGGCGAGCTGGTCGGCGGTCTGCGCGAGCAGCGAGCCCTCCCGGGCGCGGCGGGTGGCGAGCTCGCGGCCGCGGTGCACCTGCTCGGTGACGTTGGCGAGGTGGAAGTAGGTGGAGAACGCCCGGACCAGCTTGGCGGCGGTGTCCAGGTCGATGTCGGAGAGGAGTTCGGCGGTGGCCTCGCCGTCGGTGCGGCTCAGCAGGCGGACCTGTTCGACCAGGCCCAGCAGCTGGGGGCCCTCCTGGCGGACCAGCGTCTCGCCCAGCAGGTCGCCGAGGCGTCGGATGTCCGCACGCAGGGCGGCATTGTCGGCGACGACGGGCGTGGGGCTGTCCGCCGGGGTGGGGACCGGAGCGGTCACGGCTGGCTCCCTCTGGTGGTGGGGTTCGGCAACGGCTCATCGTCACAGGTCCACACGGGTGTGGCGGGTGTGACGCGTGCGGACCGCGCTGTCCGACGCGACCAGCATAGGTGTCGGGGCGGGTGCTGTCCGCGAGGTGGCCGGATGGCGGACAGGGCCGCCGAAAACCACCTGTGGTCTGGACCACTTGACGGCTTCGGGGGGTGTGCCGGGAGATCCCGGTGGGGAGGGGAGGGGGTTGCCGCTTACGCTGTGGGGCATGAGCAAGTCGCCTGGGGAGCGCATGCCGGTCCGGTGGTTCTGGTGGTGGAAGCGGCCGCGCAGCGCCTTCCTGGACGTCGGGCTGGGGCTGCTCGCCGCGGTGGAGTGCGCGGCCAGCACGATCGCCTTCCTCTCCGCCCGGATACACGTCAGCACCGCGGGAGCGGTCGGCATAGCCGTGCTCGGCACGCTGGCCGGCGGCTCGCTGGTGGTGCGCCGGCGCTGGCCGGCCGTCCCGGTACTGGTGACGCTGCTGGTGATGCCCGGCATGCTGGGCGTGGTGCTGCTGGTGGTGGCGCTGTACACGCTGGCCTCGACCTGGGAGTGGCCCTCGCGCCGGCGCCGGGTGGTGGCGCTGTCCGGCCTGGCCTTCGCCGAGGCGGCCGCGGTGATGGCGGTGTCGCTGATGACGCCCGGCGACATGATGGACCCGCCGCCGCTGTGGGGTCAGATCCTGCTGTCGCTGCTGGTGTCGGTCGGGCTGACCGTCGCCCCGGTGGTGACCGGACTCTACGTCGGCGCGCGGCGGCGGCTGATCGAGTCGCTCAAGGACCGCGCCCACGGCCTGGAGACCGAGCTGGACCTGCTGGCCGAGCAGGCGCAGGAGCGCGCCCGCCGGGCCCGGCTGGAGGAGCGCACCCGGATCGCCCGGGAGATGCACGACGTGGTGGCGCACCGGGTGTCCCTGATGGTGGTGCACGCCGGGGCGCTGGAGCGGATCGCCGGCAAGGACCCGGACAAGGCGGCGCAGAGCGCCAAGCTGATGGGCGAGGTGGGCCGGCAGGCGCTGAACGAACTGCGCGAGATCCTCGGGGTGCTGCGGATGGACGACGAACGGCAGCCGGAGCCGGACTCGCTGGCCGGGCTGCCGCGGCTGGTCGACCAGTCCCGCGCGGCCGGGATGGCGGTGACCCTGACGGTCAGCGGCAGCCGGCAGGAGTTCACCGGCGAGGCCGAGCAGACCGCCTACCGGGTCGTCCAGGAGGGCCTGACCAACGCGCACAAGCACGCGGGCGGCGCCCAGGTGTCCGTCCTGCTCTCGTACGCGCCGAACGGGGTGCGGGTGGCCGTGGTGAACGCCTGCCCGGGCGGGGAGCGGGGCGCGGCGAAGCTGCCCAGCGGCGGCAACGGGCTGGTCGGGATGCGGGAGCGGGTGATCGCGCTGGGCGGCACCTTCTCCTCCGGGCCGGAGGCGGACGGCGGGTTCCGGATCGAGGCGGTGCTGCCGTCCCGGCTGGCGGTGCGGGCCGAGCGGCTGCGCTGAGCCGTCCCCGGCCCCCGGCCGTCAGTACTCCTCGGCGGTGCGCAGCCGCTCGGGGGCGGTGCCCAGGACGAGGGTGGAGATCGCCTGGTCGATGCCGTGGCCGAGGAACCACTCGCCGGTGTGGTCCAGGCTGTAGACCCGGCCCTCCTCGTCGACGGCCAGCAGCGCCTGCCCGTACGCCTCCTCGCCGAGCGGGGCCAGCCGGGTGCCCAGCGCCCGGCCCAGGTCGAGCAGGGTGCGCGGCTGGTGCAGCCCGCACAGCGGGTCGATCAGGAACGGGGTGCGGGCCAGCTGGCGGCCCGGGCCGGACAGGTCGAAGGCGAGGCCGCCGAACTCGGCCCAGGCCTCCACCGCCGCCGGGAACACCGCGTGCCGTACGCCGGTGGGCGCGCCGTACCCGGCCAGGGCGTCGGCCCACTCCTCGGCCTGCCGGATCTCCCAGCGGCCGGGGTGCCAGCCGGCCGCCTTGAGCTCGGCGGCGACGTCGGCGGGGAAGCGCGGGCGGGTCCGGGTGCCGGCGGGGGAGAGGGTGGCCGGTGGGGACGGGATCGGCGGGTTCAGGGCGGACTCCAGGGCTGGGGGACGGGGACGTGCCGGCGCTCGGCCGGTCAGTGCGCGGGCGGCCCGACGGCGACGCTGCGTACGGTGAAGTGCTCCAGCATCGGAGCGCAGGAGCGGCACGGCGGGGCGTGGCTGCCGTGCGCCGGGTCGTCCTCCTCGCGGATGCGCACGGTCGTCATCCGGGCGCCCTTGAGCGACTTTCGGGCCTCCTGCAGGGTCATCGGCTTGCGGGCGGCGCGCTTGGAGCGCCGGCCGTCGACCGCGGCCAGGTGCTGGGAGAGCAGGACGGCCTCCGGGCAGCGGCCGGTGAACCGTTCGCGGGCCTCCGCCGGCAGGGTGTCCAGGAAGTCGGCGACCAGGTGGTGCAGCACCGGGCGGCGCGGGTCCTTGTCGCCCGCCAGGGTGTGCACCTCGCCGCCCTTGAGCGACAGCGCGGCGGCGACGGCGGGCAGCAGGCTGTCGCGGTGGTGGCGCAGCACGGGCGGGCCCGCCGGCTCACCGGTGGTCATCCGTCGTCCTCCTCCTCGTAACCCGGCATCGGCCGGAGTGACCGGGCCGGTCCGGGGCAAGCCTGTCAAACGGTACTGACAACCGCACAACCGGGGTGCGGCGGCGGCCGGTGCCGCGGCCGGCCGGCCGGCGGTCGCCCGATGCCGGCCGAACGCGCACCCGTCCGTCACGACTTGTCCGCCGATTTACCGAAACGGCCCCCGGGCCCGATGCCCGGCCGGTACCGTTCCGGCAGCGAGCCGAAGGGGACGCGGCCGACCGTGCGGACAGCCGCCGGCAGCCCGACTCCGGTGCCCGCGCCGGACGTTGAGGCCGCCGGGGAAGGCCTGTCGCCCGCCCCGGCGCTGAGCGAAGGGGCTCGTGCGATGACGTCGGAACCGCAGGACGAGCACTGGCAGACCGCCAACCAGGCACCCGGCGGACACGTGCCCGCACCGGACGAGCCGCCCCGGCCGGTGCCCGAACACCCGGTGGGGCTGGCCGTGGTCGGGGCCGGCTACTGGGGCCCGAAGCTGGTCCGCAACGCGCAGCACACCCCGGCGCTGCGGCTGCACTGGCTGTGCGACCTGGACGAGGCCAAGGCCCGGGCGGTGCTGGGGGAGTACAGCACCGTCGGGGTGACCGACAGCTACCGGCGGGTACTGGCGGACGGGCGGGTCGGCGCGGTCGCGGTGGCGACGCCGGCGGGCGCCCACTACGCGCTGGTGCGGGCGGCCCTGGAGGCCGGCAAGCACGTCCTGGTGGAGAAGCCGATCACCACCTCCGCCGCCGAGGCCGAGGAACTGGTCGACCTGGCCGAGCGGCGCGGGCTGGTGCTGATGTGCGACCACACCTTCTGCTACACCCCGGCGGTGCGGCGGATCCGCGAACTGGTCCACGGCGGGGACATCGGGGACGTCCAGTTCTTCGACTCGGTGCGGATCAACCTCGGCCTGGTGCAGCCGGACGTGGACGTGCTGTGGGACCTCGCCCCGCACGACCTGTCGATCCTGGACTTCGTGCTGCCGCCCGGGGTCGAGCCGGTCGGGGTGTCCGCCCAGGGCGCCGACCCGATCGGGGCCGGCCGCGCCTGCGTCGCGTACCTGACGGTCCGGCTCAGCAACGGCGCGCTGGCGCACTGCCATGTCAACTGGCTCTCCCCGACCAAGGTCCGCACCACCCTGATCGGCGGCTCGCGGCGCACCCTGGTCTGGGACGACCTCAACCCGCAGGCCCGGCTGGCCGTGCACGACCGCGGGGTCGACCTCACCCCGCCCGACCGGCTGACCGACGCGATCCGGCACCGGGCGCTGATCTCCTACCGGGTCGGCGAGATGGTCGCGCCCGCGCTGGTCGAGCAGGAGGCGCTGCGCAACGTGATGGCCGAGTTCGCGGCCGCCATCACCGAGGGCCGGGCCCCGCTCACCGACGGCCGGGCCGGGGTGCGGGTGCTGCAGCTGCTGGAGGCGGCCTCGCTCAGCCTCGAACTCGGCGGCGCCACCGTCCCGGTGGGCGCGGCGGTCCGGACCGGGGCGGAGGTCGCCCGGTGAACGGGCCGGTGCGCGGGCCGGTGCGCCGGGGCGCGGTGCGGGATCCGGCGCGGGATCCGGTG
This sequence comes from Kitasatospora sp. NPDC127067, assembly GCF_042724755.1. NCBI lineage: Bacteria > Bacillati > Actinomycetota > Actinomycetes > Kitasatosporales > Streptomycetaceae > Kitasatospora > Kitasatospora sp. NPDC127067. The sequence continues at coordinate 106,773 of NZ_JBHXEM010000007.1, forward strand.
CGGGAGGGCGTCCCGCTGGTCGATCTGGCGGCGGCGCACGCCGAGGTGGCGGACGAGGTGCGGGCCGGCTTCGACCGGGTGCTCGCCTCCGGAGCCTTCGTCAAGGGCCCCGAGGTGGCCGCCTTCGAGCGTGAGTACGCGGCCTTCGCCGGTGTCCGGCACTGCGTGGGCGCCGCCAACGGCACCGACGCCCTCGAACTGGCCCTGCGCGCCCTGGGCCTGCCGCCCGGCAGCGGGGTGGTGCTGCCCGCCAACACCTTCGTCGCCACCGCCGAGGCCGTGCTGCGGGCCGGGCTCCGCCCGGTGCTGGTCGACGCCGACCCGGAGTACCTGCTGATGGACCCGGAGCGGGCCGCCGCCGCGCTGCCCGGCGCGGCCGCGCTGCTGCCCGTCCACCTCTTCGGCCAACTCGCCCCGATGGGGCCGCTGCTGGCGGCGGCCGACGGACGGCCGGTGGTGGAGGACGCGGCGCAGTCCCAGGGCGCCCGGCAGCACGGGCGGAGCCGGTACGGGCGGATCGCGGCCACCAGCTTCTACCCGGGCAAGAACCTCGGCGCCTACGGCGACGCCGGGGCGGTGCTCACCGACGACGACGCCCTGGCCGACGCCGTCCGGCTGATCGGCGACCACGGCGCCCGCGACCGGTACCGGCACGAACGGTTCGGCTTCAACTCCCGGCTGGACGCGCTGCAGGCCGTCGTGCTGCGCGCCAAGCTGCGCCGGCTGCCCGCCTGGAACGCCGCCCGCCGGGCCGCCGCCGCCCGCTACGACGAGCTGCTGGGCGGGCTGGACGGGCTCACCCTGCCCCGCACCGCGCCCGGCAACGAGCACGTCCGGCACCTGTACCCGGTACGGATCGGCGCCGGCCGGGACCGCGACGCGGTGCTGGCCGAACTGCACGCGGCCGGGATCGGCGCCGGGGTGCACTACCCGGTGCCGGTCCACCGGCAACCCGCGTTCCATCACCTCGGCCACCGCGAAGGGACGTTCCCGGTCGCCGAGCGGGCCGCCCGCGAACTGCTCAGCCTGCCGCTGCACCCCCACCTCACCGAGGCCGGGCAGCTGCGGGTGGCCGAGGCGCTGGCGCGGGCGCTGGGCGTGCGGTTGTGACGTCGGGGACGCTCCCGGCGCGGCTTCGGGCGGGAGCCGGGCAAGGCTTCGGGCGGGGTTCCGGGCGGGCTCCGGGCGAGGTCCCGGCCGTGCGCCGCCCCCGGGACCCGCCGTCGCTCCCCCGTCGTCCGCCTGACGGACGGGGGGTTGAAGGCAGGCCCTAGGCTGGTGCCCAGCAGGCACCGTATTTGCAGCAGCCAGTGGGGGCTCCCAGATGACGACAGGTCGGCCCGGCGTCGCCGCCGCACCGAACGCGGCGTACGCAGGTCAGGTGGTGAAGTTCCCGGACCCGGTCCGCGCGGAGCGGCACCCCGCCGGGGTCAGGGTGGACGAGTACGGCTTTCCGGACTTCGGCCCGTACGCCGCCGCCGCGGCCGAGGTGGCCGACCCGCCGGAGGGCTTCGGCGTGGACGAGCTGCGGCTGACCGACTACGTGTCGGCCAACGCCGCGCTCTACACCCAGGGCCACCCGCTCTGGGCCGACCTCTCGACCGCCGTCGCCACCCCGCCCGGCTGGACCTGGCACCACGCGGTCGGCCGGGCCGCCCCCGGCTGGCGGCGGATGGAGCTCGTGCCGGTCGAGGTCAAGGCGCTGCTGCGGCACCACGGCGGCCTGGCCACCTCCGCCGCCGACCACACCCGCCGCGGCACCCGCCCCCTGCAGGAGCGCCGGGCGGTGCACTTCTCGCTGGCCGGGGACGGCGGCGACCCGATCGGCGTCCCCGAGGACCTGGTGCAGCGCGCCGAGCAGCGCCTCGGCTACCGGCTGCCCGACGCCTACCGCACCTTCCTCAAGCTGGGCGGCGGCCGCACCCCGGTCGGCGTGGCGCTGGACACCGAGCTCGGACTGCTGCTCGACCAGCCCTTCCTGACGCTCACCGAGGAGTACGGCACCGCGGACGTCGTGTACGCCAACAAGTGCCTGCGCGACCACCTCACCAAGGACTACCTGGCCGTCGCCTACGCCCAGGGCGGCCTGGTCGCGCTCAAGGTGCGCGGCGAGCGGACCGGCTCGGTCTGGTTCCACCTGCACGACGACGCCCGCGACACCGGCGCCCCGGAGGCCCCGGAGGACCGCTGCGCCCGGCTGCTGCTGCCCTGCGGCGAGGACTTCGACGCCTTCCTGCTGCGGTTGGCGGGCAGCCCGCCGGAGCTGGAGACGGTCGCGGAGCTGATGGTGGACGGCGGGTTCGCCCGGGCCGTCCCGGTGGGCTGAGGCGCGTGGTCTCGGTGGTCTCGGTGGTCGCGGTGGTGTCGGTGGAACGGGGGACGAAGAGGATGCGGACAGGGGTGAACCGGGCGTGGTGACGTACGCGCAGGCGCAGGAGCTCGCCGAGGAGTGGATCAACGGCGGGGTGCCGCGCTCGCAGCAGCGCGAGGTGCGGGTCCGGGAGTTCGACCTGGGCTTCGTCTGCTGGGCGGTGGCGCCCGCGGGCCCGGCCGAGGGCACGGGCGGTGCGGGCGGCGGCACGGGGGAGGCACGGCTGGTGATCGCCCGGGACTCGGGCGCCAGCACGCTGTGGCCCGCGCTGCCCGTCAACGAGGTGGTCCGGCAGTACGAGGAGGTCTACGGGCGGCCGGTGGCGGCCAACCCGGCCGGGGCGGCGAAGCCCGCGCCCGGACCGGTGGAGGCCACCTCCTTCCTGCTCAGCCCGCCGCAGTGGCTCCAGGAGGCGGGGGCCGCGGCGATCGCGGCGGAGGCGGAGCGGCTCGGGACGGCCCCGGCCGGGCCGCAGGGTGCCGAGGCCCCGGCCGCGGCCGCTGCTGCCGGCGCCGCCGCTGCCACGCCCGTCGAGGAACCGCCCGTTCCGGCGCCGCAGCCCGTTCCCGCGCCGTTGCCCGCCCCGGCCGTGCTGACCGAGCCGCCGGTCTCCGGCCGGCCCGCCGGGGACGCGCCCACCATGCTCGCGCCGCCGCCCGGGCACGAGGAGCCGGTCGTCGCTCCGCAGCCCTCGCCGCAGCCGCAGGCCGTCGCGCCGGTGCCGCCGCCCGTGGCTCCGGCCGCCCCCGTCGCGCCCGGTGTGCCCGGTGTGCCGGGCCCGTCGGACGGGGCCGACGCCGCCACCGTCCTGATGCCCGAGGGGCTGCGGATCACCGGCTCCGACCTGCCCGAGCCCGCCGCGCCGGCGGGTGCCGAGGCCGCGACCATGCTGATGCCGCCGACGAGCGGCGGCCACGGCATGCCCCCGGTCCCGCCGTTCGCCGACCGGCCGCAGGGGGCGCAGCCGCCGTTCGCCGAACCGCCGGCCGCCCCGCCGGCCCCGGCACCCGCCCCGGCCGCCGAGCCGGCGCCGACCCTGCTCGCCTCGCCGGACGCCATGCCCGGGCTGATGGGCCTGCCGGGCGCCCCGGCCGCTCCGTCCGCCGCCGGCCCGCAGGCGGAGCACGCCCCGACGATGCTGGCCCCGCCGGGCGGCATGCCCGGCCTCGCCGGCCTGCCCGGTGCCCCGGTCCCCGGCGCCCCGGAGGGCGCCGCGCCGCAGGGCGGACTCGGACGCGGTGCCGGCTCGGTCCCGCCGCCGCCCCCGCCGGCCGCGCTGCGCGGGGGCCCCGCCGGTGCCCCCGGTGCGGCCGCCGCCCCCGCCGGACTCGGACGCGGTGCGGGTTCGGGCCCGCCGCCGCCCCCGCCGGCCGGGCTGAAGCACACTCCGGGCTCCGGTACGCCCGTCGCCGCCCCGGCCGGTTCCGGCGGCCGCGGCGCGGCCTCCGCCCCGCCGCCTCCGCCCCCGGCGGGCCTGCGCGGTGGCGAGGCCCCGCCGGCCCCGCAGGGCGCGCCGCCCGCCGGCCCGTCCGCCTCCGGTACGGCGTACGAGGCGACCCAGCTGGCGGGCGCGATCGACCCGGCGCTGCTGGGCGGCCCGGCGGACCCGGGCACCCCGCCGTCCGGCGGTCCCGCCGTCCCGCCGCCGCCCGGCGGCCCGGCGGCCCCCGCCGCGCCCGCGGCCGGCTACGGCTACCCGAACACGGGCGGTGCCGCGGGGGTCGTTCCGCCGGCGGTGCCCGGTTCGCCGCAGGCCGCGCCGGTGCCCCCCGGGGTGCCCGCGGTCGGCCCGGGGTACTTCGCCGCGCTCAGCTACCGGGGCCCGGACGGCTCGGAGCAGAAGCTGCTGCACCGCAGCGAGCCCGGCACCCCGCACCCGGAGTGGAAGATCCTGCAGGACCTGCGCCGGCTCAACGTGCCGCCGGAGCAGGTGCTGGAGCTCTACACCGAGCTGGAGTCGTGCGACCTGCCGGGCGGCTACTGCAACCGCATGATCGCCGCGTCCTGGCCGAACGTCCGGCTCACCCACACCGCCCCGTACGGCCGCGACCACGCGTCCCGGCAGGCCGGGATGGCCGAGCTGCTCGACCATCTGGACGAGCTGCACCAGCTGGCGTCCGGCGCCCAGCGGGTCCGCCCGTTCCGGGTGCCGCCGCCCGCGCCCGGGACGGTCCAGGCGCTGCCGCCGCTCCCGCCGCAGCAGCTCGCCCAGGAGACCGGCGCCGCCTTCGGGCAGAACCTGTTCCGGTACGAGCAGCGCGCCGTCTCCCGCCAGGGCGTGCCCGAGCCGGTGTCCCAGACCCTGATGTGGGCCGGGCTGCCGCGCGACTTCGGGCCGTTCTTCTGGGCGCAGGCGCAGGAGGGCCGCCCGATCCCGACGCTCGCCGAGCTGGCCGCCGAGCGCGGCCTGGCCGCGGGCCCGGACTTCGGCGGCTACCTGGTGCTGGGCAACGACTACGGACGGCAGCTGTGCGTCCAGTACGGCACCGCGCACGTGGTGGCCGTGGACATCGATGGAACCGGTCAGCCGCCCCGGTTCGTCAACAGCGGTGTACCGGAGTTCGTCCGCTCGATGGCCCTGCTGGGCCGGATGTGGCGGCTGCGGTACGGGCTGACCCCGGACCAGGCCGGTCGTTGGACGACCGACTTCCAGGCCCAGCTCGCCGCGATCGACCCGGCGGCCCTGCAGAACGCGGACACCTGGTGGGCCGTGCTGCTGGAGCAGTTCTGGGACGGCCTGCTGTAGCGGACCGTCGCAGGTCCTCGCAGGTGGGAGGGGTCGTTCCGGTGTCCGGAACGGCCCTTCCGGCATGCCTCCGCAGCTGTGCCTCGTTGGGGTTTCGCCCAGATCTGCGCAAAATAGGTCAAGAGGATGGGTCTATTCGTCTCGTCCTCGACATATTCCGGTCCGCACGACGACGGAATCCGGCCCGGGGCACCGAACCGGTTCCGGATCCGTCCGTTCCGTCCGATCATGGGCTCCGCAGCCCGCGAAACGAGGGGAAGAGCCCATGAGCGACGCCGTCCCCCAGTACGGCTTCACCCAGGCCCGCCGTGGCTACGTGCCCGAGCAGGTCGACCGAGCCCTCGCCGCCCTCACCGCGCAGCGTGACGAGGCGTGGGAACGGTTGAGCGTCCTGGGCGCCGGAATCCGGCAGATGGAGGCCCGGCTGGCCGACATCCGCCGGACTGCCGAGGAGGCCCCGGAACCCGACTACCAGGTACTCAGCGAGCAGGCCGCCGGACTGGCCGCGATGGCCGAGAACGAGGCGCGCGCCGTCCGGGAGAAGGCCGAGCGCTTCGCCGAGGACCTGCGGGACGAGGTCTACGAGGCGGGGCAGGCCGCCGACCGCGCCGCCAAGGAGTACAGCACCACGACCCGTACCGACGCGGACGCGGCCGCCCGCCGCACCGAGGAGCGGACCCGGGCAGAGGCCGAGGGCATCCGGTCCGACACCGACCGGGAGAGCCGTTCCGCCCGGGACACCGCGACCGCGTACGCCGCCAAGGTGCGGGTGGCCGCCGCCGAGGCCAGCGAGCAGGCCGAGGCCGAGCTGGCCGCCCGGCGCCGCAAGGCCGACGAGACCTTCGCCGCCGCCCAGGCCGCGGCCGACGCCGAGGACGCCGAGGTCTCGGCGACCGCCGAGCGCAAGGTCAAGGAGGCGGAGCAGCAGCGGGAGACGGTGCTGAACCGGATCAAGCAGCTGGAGACGGACGCCCAGGCCAAGGCCGACCAGCTGGTCGAGCAGGCCCGCCGGGAGGCCGAGAAGATCAACGCGGAGAGCGAGCGTGAGCAGCGCGAGTTCGACACCCGGCTGGAGACGGTGCAGCAGCACCTGGACCACATCAAGGCCACGCTGGCCTCGCTCACCGGGGCAGCGGTCGGCCAGATCGAGCCCGAGGTGGCGGCGGCCGCCGTCGCGGCCGCCCGGGCCGCCCAGGACTCCGTCGGGACCGTCGTGCCCGCCGCGCCGCCCGCGCCGCCCGCGCCGCGGGACGCGGTCGCGGACGCGGTCGTCGACTCCCCGCCGGTGGACTCGGAGGCGGACACCGGGGAGATCCCGGTGGCCGACCTGCGCAAGACCCTGACTCCGGCGGCTCCCGCCGGGGCCAAGGCCCCCGCCCGGGAGAGGTCGGCGACCGTGCTGCGGACGCCGGTGGTCGGCAGCAGCGCCACCAGGGCCATCGGCGGGCCCGTGGCGACCGGCCCGGTGCCGCCGAAGCCGGCCTCGCCGCCCGCCGAGGAGACGGTCGAGGGGACGGCCGGGGCCGAGGGAGGGGCCGAGGGGACGGCCGAAGGAGCGGCCCAGGGAACGGCCGAGGCGAAGGCGGTCGACGGGCCGGCCGCTGCCGGGAAGGGCGACGGGCGGTCCTCGGAGGCCGAGACCCGGATCGTTCCGAAGATCATCATCGTGGACGACGGCAGCGACTACGCGACCCCCCACACGGTGAGCTACAACCGCCGCTGACCGGCGCGCCCGACCACGCGTCGCGAAGGCCCCGACCGCCCGGTGAGAGGCGGTCGGGGCCTTCGCCGTGCCGGGCGCGCCCGGGCTCTCGGGCGGGCCGGGGCCGGAAGCCGGGGAGGACGGGCGGGCTTCGGGACAGGACGGCGGTCGACGGGGTAGGCCCCCGGGAACGAAAGAGGCCGAGACCCGTGGCGCCCTCCAGGAAAGGGCGCCACGGTTCCCGGCGCTTGGGCGGGCGCCCCCACCCAGGGCCGCCCGGCCTCGCACCTCCGACCCCCATCGGGGGTGCGACAGTGCCCTCCACAGCCATCCCCCACGGTTGGGTGCGGCGGGCACGTTCACCATGGTGCGCGATCTCCATGGACGGCCAGTGACAGGAGTATGTCCAGTTCGTGGCGGATAGCCGTGCCCCGTTCGGGACGGCTCCCGGTTGGTTCGTCCACCGGCCGGTCCGGTGTTCCGTCCAGTCGTTCGTTCTCGGACGTGTTCCTGACAACCTGCGCGGGCGGTCGCGCGGATGCCCGGTGCTCCGGGTCCCCGGCCGACCCCGGCCGACCCCCTTTCGCCCCCTTCCGCCCCCTTCCGGCCCCGGCGCGGGTCCGGCACGGCCCCGGTCCGGCCTCGCCGAAGCCGTGGACCGCGTGCGCGTCCCTGCCGCGGCGTAGGCTGGAGACCCCCGGCCGCTCGGCGTGCCGGGCCGTTCGCGTTGCCCCGGCGGGCCTTCGCCGCCCCGGGGCAGCATCAGCCACGGGACGAAGAAGAGACCCCAGATGAGCCTGACCGGACTGCTCGATGTCGTCGCGCGGGACGCGGCGCTCGCCGAGGCGATCGAGGCGGCCACCGCCCCCGGAGCCGCGGCCGGTGGACGCCGCCACCTGGACCTGGTCGGACCGCCCGCCGCCCGGCCGTTCGCCATCGCCGCGCTGGCCCGCGCGCTCGCCGGGCAGGCCGCCGGGGACCGCGGCCGCCCGGTGCTCGCCGTCACCGCGACCGGCCGGGAGGCCGAGGACCTCGCGGCCTCGCTGCGTTCCCTGCTGCCCGTCGACGCCGTCGCCGAGTTCCCGGCCTGGGAGACCCTGCCGCACGAACGGCTGTCGCCCCGCTCGGACACCGTCGGGCGCCGACTGGCCGTACTGCGCCGGATCGTGCACCCGCGGGCGGACGACCCGGCGGCCGGGCCGGTCCAGGTGGTGGTCGCCCCGGTCCGCTCGGTGCTCCAGCCGCAGGTCAAGGGGCTGGCCGAGCTGGAACCGGTGGCCGTCCGGCGCGGTGAGTCGTACGACCTGGGGGAGGTGGCCCGCCGGCTCTCCGCCGCCGCCTACGCGCGCGTCGAACTGGTCGAGAAGCGCGGCGAGTTCGCCGTCCGCGGCGGCATCCTGGACGTCTTCCCGCCGACCGAGGAGCACCCGCTGCGGGTGGAGTTCTGGGGCGACGAGGTCGAGGAGGTCCGCTACTTCAAGGTCGCCGACCAGCGCTCGCTGGAGATCGCCGAGCACGGCCTGTGGGCGCCGCCCTGCCGCGAGCTGCTGCTCACCGAGGAGGTGCGGGCCCGGGCCGCCGAGCTGTCCGCCGAGCACCCCGGGCTGGCCGAGATCCTGGACAGGATCGCCGAGGGCATCGCGGTCGAGGGCATGGAGTCGCTGGCGCCGGTGCTGGTGGACGACATGGAGCTGCTGGTCGACGTGCTGCCGCTCGGTTCGGTCGCGGTGGTCTGCGACCCCGAGCGGGTCCGCACCCGCGCCGCCGACCTGGTGGCGACCAGCCAGGAGTTCCTGCACGCCTCCTGGGTCGCGGCCGCGGCCGGCGGGGACCGCCCGATCGACCTGGAGACCATCGACGTCTCCGCCGCCTCGCTGCGCTCGCTCGCCGAGGTGCGCGAGCACGCCGCCGAGATCGGGCTGCCCTGGTGGTCCGTCAGCCCGTTCGCGACCAGCGAGTCGACCGTCGACGGCATCCCGGCCCGAGACGGAGTCGCCGGCTGGCACGGCGATGCCAACACGCTGACCCTCGGCATGCACGCCGTCGAGGCCTACCGGGGCGACACCGCCCGGGCGATCGCCGACGCCAAGGAGCGACTGGCCGCCGACTGGCGGGTCGTCATGGTGACCGAGGGCCACGGCCCGGCCTCCCGGCTCGCCGAGGTGCTGGGCAACGAGGGCATCCCGGCCCGCCTGGTCGCCGACCTCGCCGAGGCGCCCACCCGGGACGTCGTCCACGTCTCCTGCGGCTCGATCGAGCACGGCTTCGTCGACGAGAACCTGAAGCTCACGGTCATCACCGAGACCGACCTGTCCGGCCAGAAGTCCTCCACCAAGGACATGCGCCGGATGCCCTCGCGCCGCCGCAACGCGATCGACCCGCTGGCGCTGGTGGCCGGCGACTACGTCGTCCACGAGGCGCACGGCGTCGGCAAGTACGTCGAGATGGTGCAGCGCACCGTCCAGGGCGCCACCCGCGAGTACCTGGTGCTGGAGTACGCCCCGGCCAAGCGCGGCCACCCCGGCGACCGGCTGTTCGTGCCGACCGACCAGCTCGACCAGGTCACCAAGTACGTCGGCGGCGAGGCCCCGACGCTGCACCGGCTCGGCGGCGCGGACTGGGCGAAGACCAAGCAGCGGGCCAAGAAGGCGGTCAAGGAGATCGCCGCCGACCTGATCAAGCTGTACTCGGCGCGGATGGCCGCCCCCGGCCACACCTTCGGCCCGGACACCCCGTGGCAGCGGGAGCTGGAGGACGCCTTCCCGTACGCGGAGACGCCGGACCAGCTGACCACCATCGCCGAAGTCAAGTCGGACATGGAGAAGTCCGTCCCGATGGACCGGCTGATCTGCGGCGACGTCGGCTACGGCAAGACCGAGATCGCCGTGCGGGCCGCGTTCAAGGCCGTGCAGGACGGCAAGCAGGTGGCGGTGCTGGTGCCGACCACGCTGCTGGTGCAGCAGCACTTCTCGACCTTCGCCGAGCGCTACGCGAACTTCCCGGTGAACGTGAAGGCGCTGTCCCGCTTCCAGAGCGACACCGAGGCCAAGGCCGTGCTGGAGGGGCTGTTCGAGGGCTCGGTGGACGTCGTCATCGGCACCCACCGGCTGTTCTCCTCCGAGACCAGGTTCAAGGACCTCGGCCTGGTCATCGTCGACGAGGAGCAGCGCTTCGGCGTCGAGCACAAGGAACAGCTGAAGAAGCTGCGCGCCAACGTGGACGTGCTCACCATGTCCGCGACCCCGATCCCGCGCACCCTGGAGATGGCGGTCACCGGCATCCGCGAGATGTCCACCATCACCACCCCGCCGGAGGAGCGGCACCCGGTGCTGACCTTCGTCGGGCCGTACGACGAGAAGCAGATCTCGGCCGCGATCCGGCGTGAACTCCTGCGCGAGGGCCAGGTGTTCTACATCCACAACCGGGTGGAGTCGATCGACAAGGCGGCCGCCCGGCTGAAGGACCTGGTGCCCGAGGCGCGGATCGCCACCGCGCACGGGCAGATGGGGGAGAACCAGCTGGAGAAGGTCGTCGTCGACTTCTGGGAGAAGGAGTTCGACGTCCTGGTGTCGACCACGATCGTGGAGTCCGGCATCGACATCTCCAACGCCAACACCCTGATCGTGGAGCGCGGCGACACCTTCGGCCTCTCCCAGCTGCACCAGCTGCGCGGCCGGGTCGGGCGAGGCCGCGAGCGCGGCTACGCGTACATGCTGTACCCGCCGGAGAAGCCGCTCACCGAGACCGCGCACGAGCGGCTGGCCACCATCGCCCAGCACACCGAGATGGGCGCCGGCATGTACGTCGCGATGAAGGACCTGGAGATCCGCGGCGCGGGCAACCTGCTCGGCGGCGAGCAGTCCGGGCACATCGCGGGCGTCGGCTTCGACCTCTACATGCGGATGGTCGGCGAGGCGGTGGCGGAGTTCCGCGAGTCGCTGGCGGGCGGCGGGGAGCCGGAGGAGGAGCCGCTGGAGGTGAAGATCGAGCTGCCGGTCGACGCCCACGTGCCGCACGACTACGCACCCGGCGAGCGGCTGCGGCTGCAGGCGTACCGCTCGATCGCCGCGGTCAACGCGGAGGAGGACATCCAGCAGGTCCGGGACGAGCTGGTGGACCGCTACGGCAAGCTGCCCGAGCCGGTGGAGAACCTGCTGCTGGTCGCGGCGCTGCGGCTGTACGCCCGGCGGTGCGGGATCTCGGACATCACCCTCCAGGGCTCCAACGTCCGCTTCGGGCCGGTGGAGCTGCGGGAGTCCCAGCAGCTGCGGCTGAACCGGCTCTACCCGCGCAGCCAGGTGAAGGCGGCGGCCCAGCAGCTGCTGGTGCCGCGCCCGAGCACCGGGCGGATCGGCGGCAAGCCGCTGGTCGGTCGGGAACTGCTGGGCTGGTGCACCGAGTTCCTGTCGGCCATGTTCGACGACCTGGCGGGGGCGAAGAAGTAGGCATCCGGAGGGCCCCGCCCTCCAGGTGGTTCACGGCGGTCTCGGGCTCTGCCCCGGGGCCGCCGTTTCGTGTGGACGGGCGCCGGCCGTCGTTGACGCGGTGCGGCGGCCGGCCGACTGTGAACAGGTGCGTCAGCCGAGCTTCCACTGGCCGGTCTGCGGGGCGAAGCCGCTGTCGAGGCCGAACTGGGCCTTGTCGAGCTTGGCGTCCTTCGGGACCTCGAAGGTGACGAAGCCGAGGGCGCTCTCGCCGGGCGCGATGTTGGCGGGGACCTGGAAGCCCGGGCCGGCCTTGGTGTCCGCGATCGTGCTGCCGAAGGCCTGGCCCTGGGCGTCCACCACCTTGGCGCTGTTGCCCGGGACGTCGCTGTAGGCCTTCTTGCCGCTCGCCTTGATCCGGAACTGGACCGAGACGAAGCGCTTGCCGTCGGCCGGGTGGGTGAACTCGTCCTCGCCCTCGGCGTTGTCGACCACCTTCACCAGCGTCACGTCGGCGGTGTCGGCCGGGTCGTTGCCCTTGAGCGCGATGGTGTCGCCGAGCTTGGCGGGCGCCTTGCCGGTGTCGGCGGGCTTGTCCCCGGCGGGCTTGGCGGCCTCGGAGCCGGTGGCGGCCGCGGTCTGCTTCGCCTCCGTCGAGACGGAAGCGCCGCCGGTGGAGTTGCACGCCGTCGCGCTCAGGGTGACCAGCGCGGCGCCCAGCAGCAGGACGGCGGTGCGGCGGGTGGCGCCGCGCCGGGCGGTGGCGCGGCGGACGGCGGTGCGGCGGGCGTTCGCGGACATGGGTGTCTCCCGGTGATCGGTGGTCTTCCCTGCGCCGCCCCGTTCGGTGGCGACGGAGAGATCACACCACTCGGCCGTGAACCATGTCAATGCGATTTCACAAAAGAGCTCTGTTCACATGTGAACTGTGGTCGAGAGGTGCGTCGCTATGCTGTGCGGTCACAGCCCCCGCCCCCGCCCCGGCTGTGCGGTCGCAGCCCCCACCGAAGGAGCCCCCGTGCCGGACCGTCCCGAAGTGACCGCCGCCGAGATCGCCCGGCTGGCCGGAGTCGGCCGGGCCGCGGTCAGCAACTGGCGCCGCCGCCACCCCGACTTCCCGCGCCCGGTCGGCGGCACCGACGCCAGCCCGGCCTTCGCGCTCGCCGAGGTCGAGTCCTGGCTGCGCGCCCAGGGCAAGATCGCCGAACTCCCGCTGCTGGAGCGGGTCTGGCAGCTCGTCGACACCCTCCGCGACCCGGCCGGCCACCCCGCCGCCCCGCTGGTCGAGGCCGGCGCCCTGCTCCTGCTGCTGCACCGCGACCCCGCGCAGTGGGCCGGGCTCGCCGACCGGCCCGACACCCGGCTCGCCCTCGCGCTGCCCCGGGCCGTCAACGGCGCCGCCGTGCACGCCTTCGGCCCCGACGGCGCCCGCACCCTCGGCCTCCCGGGCCTGCTCGGCAGCACCCAGCTGGACCTCGCCCGGCTGCTCGCCGAACTCGCCGCGCGGACGGGCCCGGTCGGCGCGTACGAGCAGCTGCTCACCCGGTACGCCGAGGCCAACACCCGGCAGCTCAGCCCCACCCCGCCGGAGGCCGCCGAACTGCTCGCCGCCGTCGCCGGCGTCCCCGCCACCGTGCTCGACCCGGCCGTCGGCCTCGGCTCCGTCCTGCTCGCCCACCCGCCGACCACCGGCCGCTACGGCCAGGACGCCGACCCGGTCACCGCCGCCCTCGCCCGGCTCCGGATCGCCCTGCACACCCCCGCCGACGACCCCGGCCCGCTCCCGCTCGACCTGCGGGCCGGCGATGCCCTGCGCGCCGACGGCTTCCCCGGCGACACCTTCGAGGCCGTGCTCTGCCAGCCCCCGTACAACGAGCGCGACTGGGGCCACGACGAGCTGCAGTTCGACACCCGCTGGCCCGGCGGGCTCGTCCCGCCGCGCGGTGAGTCCGAACTCGCCTGGGTGCTGCACTGCCTGGCGCACACCCGCCCCGGCGGCCTCGCCGCCCTGCTGCTCCCGCCGACCGTCGCCGCCCGCCGGGCCGGCCGCCGCATCCGGGCCGAACTGCTCCGCTCCGGCGCGCTGCGGGCCGTCATCGCGCTGCCGGCCGGCGCCGCCCCGCCGTACGGCGTCCCGCTGCACCTGTGGGTGCTGCGCGCACCCCGGCCGGGCGGCGACTTCCGCCAGGTGCTGATGCTCGACGCCGGGGCGGCGCTCGCCGGTCCGGGCGGGGCCGCCGGGGCGCAGGCCGCCGAGGGCGGCCGGGACAAGGTCGACTGGACCGAGCTGCGCCGCACCGTCCTGGAGGCCTGGCGCGGCTTCGACCTCGCCGCGCGCGAGGGCCTGCCGGTCCCCGCCGACCGTCCCGGCGTCCACCGGGCGATGGCCGCCATCGACCTGCTCGACGACGAGACCGACCTCTCCCCGGCCCGGCACGTCCCGCCCGCCGCCCCGCTCGGCGGCGCGGCCGAACTCTCCCACCTCGGCGGCCGGCTGGCCGAGCTGCTGGCCGATCTGCCCGACCCGGTCGCGCTGCTGCCGCGGCCCGGCGCCGCGTCCGGTGCCGTATCCGGCGGGGCGTCCGGCGCTACGTCCGGCGGGGCGTCCGGTACGGCTCCCGTCGGGGTGGTCACCATCGGCGAGCTGGTCCGCGGCGGCGCGCTGGAGGTGCACTCCTCCGGCACCGGCGCCGCCACCCGGCCGGCCGGGGCGGGTTCGGGCGGCACCCCCGTCGTCACCGACCAGGACCTCGCCACCGGCGCCGCGCCCAGCGCCGTCCTGGTCGCCGGCCCCGGCCCGGCCGGGGACGTCCGCACCCGCCCCGGCGACGTCCTGGTCCCCGCCCTCGGCGGCGGCACCGCCCGGGTCGTCCCCGCCGAGGGCCCGCTGGTCGGCGCCGCCCTCGGCCGCCAGCTCCACCTCCTGCGGCCCGACCCGGCCGCCCTCGACCCCGAGTTCCTGGCCGGCCAGTTCCGCTCCACCGCCGGCACCCGGCGCGCCGCCAGCCACGCCACCACCACCGCCCGGCTCGACATCCGCCGGGTCGAACTGCCCCGCCTCCCGCTCCCCGCCCAGCAGCGCCTCGGCGCCGCCTTCGCCCGCCTCGCCGCTTTCGACACCGCCCTCGCCCGGGCCGCCGCCCTCGGCCGCAGCCTCGCCCAGGCCGCCACCGACGCCCTGGCGACCGGCACCCTGGCGCCGCCGGACTGACACCCGCCCCGCGGACCGGGGCCGGGCCCGCGGGGGTCCGATCCGGCAGGACCCGCGACGCGCGCCCGCAGGTGACCCCGGCTCAGTAGCGGCGCGGTACCGGCGGGATACCGATGCGGCAGCGGGCGGACGGAAGCCCTCCGGAGCGGCCGGGCCGGGCGGTACGGTGTGCGGAACCGGTCGCACCGCCCTCGGTGCCGGTCCTCACCAGCTCAGGAGCGCGCATGTCAGGGCAGTACCCCGGGCAGTTCGGACCGCCGCCCGGCGGGGCGCCGTACGGGCAGGGGTACGCGCCGGGCCCGGTGCCGGGCCCGCCCGCACCGGGGGGAGCGGCCGGGCCGGGGGGAACGGCCGGACCGCCCCCGATCCCCGGACGGTTCGGGGTGGTTGTGCGGGTGCTGTGCGCGCTGGCCCCGCTGGTCACCTTCGGCCTGCTCGGGGTCGTCCCCTCGCTGCTGCTGGCGGTCCGGCGCCGACGGGCGTACGACATCCTCGGCGCGGCGGTGTTCTGCGCGCTGCTGCTCGCCATGATCGTCTCCGCCGGGGTCGCGGGCACCCTGAAGAACCCGACCGCCGACACCACCGGCCAGATCACGCTGGCCGTGCTGTGGCTCCTGCCGACGGCGCACTTCCTGGTGATGGACAGCCGCGCGGTCTGGCTGGCCGGGCCGCCGGCGCCGCAGGCCGTGCCGCGCACCGCTCCGCAGGTCCTCTCGCCGTACGCGGTGCCGAACGTCTCGCCGTACGGGGCCACCGTGCCCGGGTACGGGGCGCCCGCGCAGGCCCCCGTGCCCGCTCACGCTCCCGTGCCCGCTCCCGTCGTGCCGACCGCGACCGCCGCCCCCGCCCCCTCGGCCCCCGCCCCCGAAACCGCCCACGACCTGCGCGAGCTGGGCGAGTTGCTGCGCCGCCAGGCCCGCGAGGACCGGCCGTGACCGCCACCCGGCTGATCGCCGGCCGCTACCGGCTCACCGAGAAGATCGGCCACGGCGGCATGGGCCAGGTCTGGGCCGGCCAGGACGAACGACTGCACCGCCCGGTCGCGGTCAAACTGCTCCGCCCCGAGCACCTGCTCCCCGGCGGGACCGGCTCCGGAGGCGAACGGGCCCGCCACGGCGACGAGTTGAGCCGCCGCTTCCTGCGCGAGTGCCGGATCACGGCCGCGCTCGACCACCCCGGGCTGGTCACCGTCTTCGACGCGGGCGAGGACGAGGGCGAGCTCTACCTCGTCATGCAGCGCATCCCCGGAGTCAGCCTGGCCGACCTCATCGCCGAGGACGCACCCTTCCCGATCGAACGCGCGGCAGCCGTCGCCGCCCAGCTGTGCACCGCGCTGGCCGCCGTCCACGCCATCCCGGTGGTCCACCGCGACCTCAAACCGAGCAACGTCATGGTCCGCGAGGACGGCCGCACCGTCCTGCTCGACCTCGGCATCGCCACCGCCCTCGACACCGAGACCACCCGGCTGACCCTCACCGGCGTGCCCGTCGGCAGCCCCTCCTACATGGCCCCCGAACAGGCCCTCGCCGCCACCACCGACCCGCGCAGCGACCTCTACGCGCTCGGCTGCCTGCTGCACGAGATGCTCGCCGGCGAGGAGCCGTTCCGGGCCCCCACCGCGCTCGGCGTCCTGCGCCGACACGTCGACGAACCACCCGTCCCGCTGCGGGAGTTGCGCCCCGACGTGCCGCAGCCGCTGGAACAGCTGGTGCTCGACCTGCTCGCCAAGCAGCCCGCCGACCGCCCCGCCGACGCCCGGAGCGTGTACGCGCGGCTGCTCCCGCTGCTGCCCCCGGCCGACGGCGCCCCGCAGCCCCGCTACACGCCGCTGCCGGACCCGGCCCGCCCCTTCCGCTACCCGCACCAGCCGCAGCCGCCGGCCGCGGCGGCCGCCCCGGCGCCCGTGGTCCGCTCCGAGCCCCGGCCCTTCCTCATGCCACCCGCCCCCGCGACACCTCCCCCCGTCCCCGCGGAGCCCGACCTCGGCGCCGAGTGCGCCCGGCTCTCCGACCTGGTCGACGCCGGCCGCCACACCGAGGTGCTCGGCCTCGCCGCCCGCCTGCTGCCCCGGGCCGAGGCCGAACTCGGCGACACCGCACCCCTGGTGCGCACCATCCGCACCATCTACGCCCGCACCCTCCTGCACGAGGGCCACCCCCAGCAGGCCCTCCCCGAGTACCGCCGCCTCGCCGCCACCGCCGACGGCGGCCCGCACGGCCCCCAGGGCCTCGACCACCGCTACCGCGCCGCCATCTGCCTCGACCGGCTCGGCCACGGCGCCGAGGCCCTCACCGAGTACCAGGCCCTCCTCACCGCCCACACCGCCCGCCTCGAATCCGGCCTCGACACCGACCCCGAGCGCGCCTACGACCTCCGCGAACGCATCGGCCTCCACCTCGCCGCCACCGGCGACCCCCAGAACGCCTGGCAGTGGCTGCTCCCCCTCCTCCTCGACCGCGAACGCCGCGACGGCCCCCACCACCCCACCGTCCGCCGCCTCCGCCAGTCCCTCTCCACCCTCACCCCCACCTCCACCCCCTGGCCCCCGACCCCGCACTGACCGGCGGCCACGGCCTCCACCGTCCTGGGACCCCACCGCCGTCGGCGGACCGCTGTGCCGGCCTGCGCCTCGGCCCCGACTGGCGCGGGCCGCGCCACTGCGCAGCACTGGTCCCCGGCACCCAGTGCCGGTGGCGCTGTGCCGGTCCGGGCGTGCCGCCCTGCCCGTCCTCGGAGAATCCCCAGTGGCTCCAGCCCTCTTGGAGCCCCGGACATCCCGGGACGCGCGTGTTCTCCACCGGCCCACATCCGGTGCCCCTATGCGTGTTGGCATCTCGGATCAGGAAGTCGGCCGGGCCGACTTCCTGCGTTCATGCGGGCGGGTGGGGTCCATTCCCCGGGAACGGAGCCCGGGGGAGGGGAACGGGCGGGCGGGGCGGGGGTGCGGGGGTAGGTTCGGGGGGTGACGACGAATGCTGTGCCGACGAAGACTCCGGGCGCGAAGTTGATCCTGCTGACCACCACCCACCGGGTGGCTCCCGGCCTGCTGGCGTGGCCGGCGTGGGAGGCGTTGCGGTCGGCGGGGCGGGTGCTGGTGGGGGACGAGTGGCATCCGCAGGTGGCGGCGGTGCGGCAGGCCGGGGTGGTGGTGGAGGTCGTGCCGGCCGGGTCGGCGCCCGCGTTGGCGCGGCTGCTGACCGGGCAGCCCGCCGTGGCCGGGCCGACGGTGTGGCTGGGCAGTCCGGACGGGGATCCGGGGCTGACCGACGCGCTGGCGAGGCTGGCGGTGGAGCACGCCGGCGAGGTGCCGGAGATCGAGGTGCTGCCCGGCTCGTACGACCTGCCGGGGTCGCGGCTGCTGGACCTGGTGACGGTGATGGACCGGCTGCGTTCCCCGGGCGGCTGCCCCTGGGACGCCGAGCAGACGCACGAGAGCCTGGTGAAGTACCTGGTCGAGGAGGCGTACGAGCTGGTCGAGGCGATCGAGGAGGGGGACCGGGAGGCGCTGCGCGAGGAGTTGGGCGACGTCCTGCTGCAGGTGTTCTTCCACTCCCGGATCGCCGAGGAGCACCCGACCGAGCCGTTCACCGTCGACGACGTGGCCGGGGACATCGTCGAGAAGCTGATGTACCGGCACCCGCACGTGTTCGGGGACGTCGAGGCCGGCGGCGCCGCCGAGGTGGAGGCGAACTGGGAGCAGCTGAAGGCGGCCGAGAAGGCGGACCGCGAGTCGGTGCTGGACGGCGTGCCGGCCGGGCTGCCCGCGCTGGCGTACGCGGCGAAGCTGGTGTCCCGGGTGCGCCGGGCGGGTTTCACGGGGGTGCCGGACGAGTCGTACGAGTTGCCGGTCGAGCTGACCGCCGACTCGGCGGGCCGGCTGCTGCTCGCGGTGGCGCAGCGGGCGCACGACGCCGGGGTGGACGTGGACGCGGCGCTGCGGTCGGCCGCGCGCGGTTACCGGGACGCGGTGCGCGCGGCCGAAGGCCTCAAGCCGGCCGGGGAGCCCGACGGGAAGTAGGCGCTCAGGCCGCCGTGGCGGTGTGCTCCGGGCACCGCTGCGGCGGGACGAGTTCGCCGATGGCCTCGCCGACGAGGACGACGAGTTCGGCGAGCCGCTCCAGGTCGAGGTGGTCGGGCAGTTCGGCCAGCGAGATGATCCGCTCGCCGTCCGGGCCGGCCACGGCGAACAGGTCGATCGGTCCGAGGTGCTTCTCGGCGGTGTCGACGAGGGCGGCGACGTCGCTGGGGCGGCGGATGTCGCCGCAGACGCCGACGACGGGGCAGCCCGGCCGGTCGAGTTCGGCGGCGAGGTCCTCGGCGATGCCGGCGTACTGGTCGGCGATGAGCATTCCGGAGGCGCCGGCCGCGGCGAACCGGCGGGCGAGTCCCGCGCCCGAACCGCCGTCGAGGACCGCGATGACGACGACTGACCCGCTGACCCGCATGGCCTGCTCCTCCCTGTGGACGACACCGCACCGGCGCCCACGCGTACTGCGGAGGATCGTAGGCACGTCCTGACCCTCCGCAACAGGGATTACCCCGCAGGTGACCAGGCTCACGCCCGCATCGCGGCCAAGAGTCGGCCAAGAGCTGTCCATTGACCGTCCGCGGACAGTCAACGGGCCGTCCATGAACCGTCCATGGGCCGTCCACGGAGCATCGGCGGCCCGCCGGAGCGGGGCGTGCCCGTCGCACCGGATACGGTCGGTCCATGCCAGCTCAGCCCGACTCCGCCCGGCCCGCCGCCACGCCGTCCGACGCCACCGCCCCGCAGCTGTTCACCTGGGAGTTCGCCTCCGATCCGTACCCCGCCTACGCCTGGCTGCGCGAGCACGCCCCGGTGCACCGCACCACGCTGCCGAGCGGGGTGGAGGCCTGGCTGGTGACCCGGTACGCGGACGCCCGGCAGGCGCTCGCGGACAGCCGGCTGTCGAAGAACCCGGCGCACCACAGCGAGCAGGCGCACCGCACCGGCCGGGTGGGCATCCCGGGGGAGCGGCAGGCGGACCTGATGACCCACCTGCTGAACATCGACCCGCCGGACCACACCCGGCTGCGCCGGCTGGTGTCGAAGGCGTTCACCCCGCGCCGGGTGGCCGAGTTCGAGCCGCGGGTGCAGCAGCTCACCGACCGGCTGATCGACGGCTTCGCGCAGCGCGGTTCGGCGGACCTGATCCACGAGTTCGCCTTCCCGCTCCCCATCTACGCGATCTGCGACATGCTGGGCGTGCCGGCCGAGGACCAGGACGACTTCCGGGACTGGGCCGGGATGATGGTGCGCCACACGAAGCCGGGCCACGGCGGCGGCCAGCGCGGCGGCGTGGGGCGGGCGGTGAAGCGGATGCGGGCGTACCTGCTGGAGCTGATCCACCGCAAGCGCGCGGACCTCGGGGACGACCTGATCTCGGGCCTGATCCGGGCGAGTGACCACGGTGAGCACCTGACCGAGAACGAGGCCGCGGCGATGGCCTTCATCCTCCTGTTCGCGGGTTTCGAGACCACCGTGAACCTGATCGGCAACGGCACGTACGCCCTGCTGCGCAATCCGGAGCAGCGCCGGTTGCTGCAGGAGTCGGTGGCCCGCGGGGAGAGCGCGCTGCTGGAGACCGGGATCGAGGAACTCCTGCGCTACGACGGGCCGGTGGAGATGGCGACCTGGCGGTTCGCGACCCGGCCGCTGACCATCGGCGGGGTGGACATCCCGGTCGGCGACCCGGTGCTGGTGGTGCTCGCCGCGGCGGACCGCGACCCGGCCCGGTTCGCGGCCGAGAACACCCTGGACCTGGCCCGGACGGACAACCCCCACCTGGGCTTCGGGCACGGCATCCACTACTGCATCGGCGCTCCGCTCGCCCGCTTGGAGGGTCGTGCCGCGCTGACCACGCTGCTTTCCCGGCTGCCCGATCTCCGGCTCGCGGAAAGCGCGGACGACCTGCGGTGGCGCGGTGGCCTGATCATGCGTGGGCTGCGCGAACTCCCGGTGGAATTCAGTCCGGAGAGCCGTTCCCCGCACGCCTCTCCGCAGACCCCTCCGCACGCTCCTTCGCAGGCCTCTCCGCAGGCCTCGTCGAACACTCCCGCCACGCCTCCGACCTGCTGAGATCGCACTGACGGGACGTCGCGAACCACCTGCCGACGGGGGTGTGAACACCCATCAATCCGGACATAACACCGCCGTTGGTAGGCGATCGAACACGCGCCGTAATTATTGTGTGATATCGACGATATGAGCTTGTGATTGGTCTGATGATCTGTCTACTCTCCCTGGAGTTCGCAGCTGCGGACCTCGTACGCGGAACGCCGAGTCCTGCCCGCCGCGTCACGGGAAACCGACCAGAACCCTGGGCAGGGGCGGGGGAACCAGGTTTGTTGCCGTCTCCCCACGGCTTGGGGTGAAGCCGCCCGAGCGGAATCGTTTCCGCATACGGCGGCCGGGCCACCTCCCGGTCCGAACCCGACAGCTCACCTCGCAGGCGTGCGGAGAGGGACCTCTTCATGCTGTTCGTTGGAACTGGCCGTCACCGTCGTCGCACCCAGGCCGAGAAGGCCATCGCCGTCGCCGGTGTGGCCGGCGTCGGACTCGCGATGCCGCTCCTCACCGCCACCGGCGCCTCCGCCGCCCCCGCCTCCACCTGGGACGCGGTCGCCCAGTGCGAGGCCGGTGGCAACTGGAGCATCAACACCGGCAACGGCTTCTACGGCGGCCTCCAGTTCACCTCCAGCACCTGGAAGGCGTACGGCGGCACCGCCTACGCGCCGCAGGCCAACCAGGCCAGCAAGGCCCAGCAGATCTCGGTCGCCGAGAAGGTGCTGGCCTCGCAGGGCCCGGGTGCCTGGCCGGTCTGCTCCCAGAAGGCCGGTCTGACCAAGGGCGGCGCCCCGGCCGCGGTCGACACCTCCTCGGACGCCAAGCCGCAGTCCGCCCCCAAGCAGCAGACCCCGAAGCCCGCCGCCAAGCCGGCCGAGAAGCCGGTCGCGCAGCAGCCCGCCGCCCAGAAGCAGGCCCCGAAGCCCGCCGCGCAGCCGGTCCAGCAGGCCGCCCCGCAGCAGCAGGCGCAGCCGCAGACCCCGGGCTTCTCCGGCAAGGCCGGCTGGGACGCCGACGCCAAGGTGTACTGGTACCAGAGCAACGGCGCCTGGTACTGGACCAGCCACCAGAGCGTCTACCAGCAGTACGCCGGCCAGGCCGCCGCCCAGCCGCAGTACGCCCCGCAGGCCGCGCAGTCGGCCCCGCAGGCCACCGGCCACGACTACACCGTCCGCGCCGGTGACACCCTGTCGACCATCGCCGCCGCCCAGGGCGTGTCCGGCGGCTGGCACGCGCTGTACGAGCAGAACCACGGCACGGTCGGCGGCGACCCGAACCTGATCATGCCCGGCCAGGTGCTGCACCTCGGCTGACCCGGCCCGCTCGACGCCGGCCAGCTCGACGCCGGCCCGCCCGCCGCGCCCGGCGCCGACGCCGCCTCACCCCGCCGTCCGAAGGGGACCGGTCCTACCGGTCCCCTTCGTCCGCATTCGCCCGCTCCGGTGGGACAAGCTGGGACAAGCAGGTGAACTACCGGTGGGTAGTGGGGCCACACGCTGAGACGGGACCGAGGCGGACGTGGCCCCGGGAGCCCGGGCGGTTAGGCTCTGGTCGTAACGACTCCGCAATCGTCCTGCTGACAGCACCACCGTCAGACCGGACCCTGCTTCCGCAAGGAGATGCCTCGTGCCGTCCATCGATGTCGTCGTAGCCCGTGAGATCCTCGACTCCCGCGGCAACCCCACGGTCGAGGTCGAGGTCGGCCTCGACGACGGCAGCACGGGTCGTGCCGCTGTCCCGTCGGGTGCTTCCACCGGTGCCTTCGAGGCGCTGGAGCTGCGTGACGGTGACAAGAACCGCTACTTCGGCAAGGGCGTCGAGAAGGCCGTCCTGGCCGTCATCGAGCAGATCGGCCCGGAGCTGGTCGGCTACGACGCCACCGAGCAGCGCCTGATCGACCAGGCCATGCTGGACCTGGACGCCACCCCGGACAAGTCCTCGCTCGGCGCCAACGCCATCCTGGGCGTCTCGCTGGCCGTCGCGCACGCCGCCTCCGAGGCCAGCGACCTGCCGCTGTTCCGCTACCTGGGCGGCCCGAACGCGCACGTCCTGCCGGTCCCGATGATGAACATCCTCAACGGTGGGTCGCACGCGGACTCCAACGTCGACATCCAGGAGTTCATGATCGCCCCGATCGGCGCGGAGTCCTTCTCCGAGGCCGTCCGCTGGGGCGTCGAGGTCTACCACACGCTCAAGGGCGTGCTGAAGGAGCGCGGCCTGTCCACCGGTCTGGGCGACGAGGGCGGCTTCGCCCCGAACCTGGACTCCAACCGCGAGGCGCTGGACCTCATCGTCGAGGCCATCGAGAAGGCCGGCTACGTGCCCGGCCGTGACGTCGCGCTGGCCCTGGACGTCGCCTCCTCCGAGTTCTACGAGGACGGCGCCTACCAGTTCGAGGGCAAGGACCTCACCGCCGCCGAGCTCATCGAGTACTACGCCGAGCTGGTCGCCGCCTACCCGCTGGTCTCCATCGAGGACCCGCTGGACGAGTCCGACTGGGACGGTTGGAAGGCCATGACCGACAAGCTGGGCGACAAGGTCCAGCTGGTCGGCGACGACCTGTTCGTCACCAACCCGGCCCGCCTGGCCCGCGGCATCGAGACCGGCACCGCCAACGCGCTGCTGGTGAAGGTGAACCAGATCGGCTCGCTGACCGAGACCCTGGACGCCGTCGAGCTGGCCCAGCGCAACGGCTACCGCTGCATGATGTCGCACCGCTCCGGCGAGACCGAGGACGTCACCATCGCCGACCTGGCCGTCGCCACCAACTGCGGCCAGATCAAGACCGGTGCCCCGGCCCGCTCCGAGCGCGTCGCCAAGTACAACCAGCTGCTGCGCATCGAGGAGATCCTCGACGACGCCGCCGAGTACGCCGGCCGCGGCGCCTTCCCGCGCTTCCGCTCCGCGGAGTAGCAGGAACGGCCGCTCGTGGAGCGACCGGGTCCGGCCGCTGTGCGGAGCGATCCGCACGGCGAGCACGAGGGCCGGGCGCTCCCGGTAGCGCACGCCTGACCGGTGCCCCGCCGTTCACCCCGTAGGGTGGACGGCGGGGCACCGTCGCGACCAGGAGGGGATACGGGAGATGGCTGGCTGGAGGATCCCGGGCTTGGCGGCCCGGCCCCGGTTCACGAGCCGGGCGACCGTCCTCGTCCTGGTGCTCTGTTCGCTGGTGGCGATCCTCGCCTACCCGACGCGGCAGTTCATCTCCCAGCGCGCCGAGATCTCCGCCCAGCGGGCGAAGGCCGACCACGCGCGCCAGCAGGTCGAGCAGCTGCGCCGGGAGAAGGCCCGCTGGCAGGACCCGGAGTACGTGAAGGCGCAGGCCCGCGCCCGGCTGCACTACGCGGTGCCGGGGGAGACCCCGTACATCGCGGTGGATCCGGCCGGCCGGGCCTCCGCCCAGCCCTCCTCGTCCGCGGCGGGTGCGGCCTCCTCCGGCACCGCGGCCTCCGGAAGCGCCGCCGACCGGACGAAGGCCGCCAAGCCCTGGTACGCCGGCATCTGGGACTCGGTGGACGCCGCCGACACCGCGGCGGCGGCCCCCGCCACCCCCCTTCCCCTCCCACCGTCCCCCGTTGGAGACACCTCCCCCCATGACCACTGAGAACCACCCCTCCGTCTCCGACGCCGACGTCGCGGCCATCGCCGCCCAGCTCGGCCGGGTGCCGCGCGGCCTGCGCGGCGTGGCGCACCGCTGCCCCTGCGGCAACCCGGACGTCGTGGAGACGGCCCCCCGGCTGCCGGACGGCACGCCGTTCCCCACGCTCTACTACCTGACCTGCCCCAAGGCCGCCTCGCTGATCGGCACCCTGGAGGCGGAGGGCGTGATGAAGGACCAGAGCGCCCGGCTCGCCGAGGACCCGGAGCTGGCGGCCGCCTACCAGAGGGCGCACGAGGACTACATCGCCCGGCGCGACGCGATCGAGGTGCTGGAGGGCTTCCCGAGCGCCGGCGGCATGCCGGACCGGGTGAAGTGCCTGCACGTGCTGGTCGGCCACTCGCTGGCGGCCGGCGAGGGCGTCAACCCGCTCGGCGACGAGGCGATCGGCATGCTGGAGGACTGGTGGGCCAAGGGCCCGTGCGTCTCCCCGGCGGAGGTCGAGGCCGCAGGTGAGCGGGTCGCCCGCAACCGCGCCAAGGAGCAGGACCACGAGGCCGTGATCGCCGCCAAGGAGCAGAAGACCGCCGAGCGCGCCGCGAAGAAGCGCGCCGTGGAGGAAGCCGCGGCGGAGCGGGAGTCCGAGTGAGCACGACCCGAGTGGCCGCGATCGACTGCGGCACCAACTCGATCCGCCTGCTGGTCGCCGACCTCGACCCGGAGACGGGGGAGATCACCGACCTCGACCGCCGGATGATCGTCAACCGGCTGGGCCAGGGCGTGGACCGCACCGGCCGGCTGCACCCCGACGCGCTGGCCCGCACCTTCGCGGCCTGCCGGGAGTACCAGGAGATCATCGCCGGCTTCGGCGTCGGCCCGGAGCGGGTCCGCTTCGTCGCCACCAGTGCCTCCCGGGACGCCGAGAACAGCGACGAGTACGTCAAGGGCGTGCGCGACATCCTGGGCGTCGAGCCCGAGGTGGTGAGCGGCGAGGAGGAGGCGCACCTGTCCTTCGTGGGCGCCACCAAGGAGCTGACTGGCGGTCAGTTCCCCGGCCCGTACCTGGTGTTCGACCTCGGCGGCGGCTCCACCGAGTTCGTGCTCGGCTCGGAGGACGTCCAGGCGGCCCGCTCGGTGAACATCGGTTGCGTGCGGCTCACCGAGCGGTACTTCGGCGACGCCGAGCTGCCCTCGGAGGAGCAGGTCGAGGCCGCCCGGGCGCACGTGCGGGCGGAGCTGGACCGGGCCGAGGAGGTCGTCCCGCTGACCGGCGCGGCCACCCTGGTGGGCCTGGCCGGGACGGTCACCACGGTGTCCGCGATCGCCCAGGGCCTGCCCGGCTACGACTCGGCGGCGATCCACCACTCGCGGATCGGCCGGGACCGGGTCGCCGGGATCGCCCGGGAGCTGCTGGCCGCCACCCACGCCGAGCGCGCGGCCATCCCGTCGATGCACCCGGGCCGGGTGGACGTGATCGCGGCCGGGGCGCTGGAGCTGCTGGAGATCATGGAGCGCACCGGCGCCGCCGAGGTGGTCGTGAGCGAGCACGACATCCTCGACGGAATCGCCTGGGGTATTGCCTCCTGACCCCGTGCGGGGCTTACCCGGACCGGCCCCGGCACCCCTTTCGGGGGGCCGGGGCCGGGGCGCGCCCGAGCGCGGGCGGAAAAGTTCGTGAATTTCTTCACATGGCGATCCGGCCATTCGCCGCACCCACCCGCCCGCTACGTCCGAAATGTGGGACCGAAGGCCTGGTGGCCGGGTAGCCCATGGGATCGCAGGTCAGGGCTCGCTTGAGGTTTGAAATTCGAAATCATGCGCGGGAACCCGGGCGCTGTGCGGATCGTTGCTGCTCAGGCCGGTCGTGCTCCGGCGCGCGCTCGCGCGGGGCCGTCCAGGGGTGGGGGTCGCCGTGCCGGGCCCGGTTTTGCGGCCGCGCAGTGTAGCACGGGGGGTCCTTCATCTTGTGACCGGGCTCACGAAGGCTGCTCCGGACGGTGCTGGATACTTTCGGATATGAGCACCACGGAGCGTCCTCGCATCCTCATTGTCGGCGGTGGTTACGTCGGCCTGTATGCCGCGATGCGCATCCTCAAGAAGATGCGTTACGGCGAAGCGACCGTCACGGTCGTGGACCCGCGGTCGTACATGACGTACCTGCCCTTCCTCCCCGAGGCGGCCGGCGGCAACGTCGCGCCCCGCAACCTCGTCGCGCCGCTGCGCAGCGCCCTCAAGCAGGCGGAGGTGCTGACCGGGTCCGTCACCGGCATCGACCACGCCCGCAAGGTCGCCACCATCCAGCCCGCGGCCGGCGACAGCTACGAGCTGCCCTTCGAGTACCTGGTCGTCGCGACCGGCTCGGTCTCCCGCACCTTCCCGATCCCGGGTCTGGCGGAGAACGGCATCGGCATGAAGACGGTCGAGGAGGCCATCGGCCTCCGCAACCACGTCATGGCCCAGCTCGACAAGGCCGAGTCCACCACGGACGAGGAGATCCGCCGCAAGGCGCTGACCTTCGTGGTGATCGGTGGCGGCTTCGCCGGCATCGAGACCGTCGCCGAGGTCGAGGACATGGCCCGCGACGCGGCCAAGCTGTACAAGACCGTCAGCCGCGAGGACATGCGCTTCGTGGTGGTCGAGGCGGCCAACCGCATCCTCCCCGAGATGGGCCCGGACCTCGGTCTGTGGACCAAGGAGAAGCTCGAGGAGCGCAACATCGAGGTCTACATCGAGACCTCCATGGACTCCTGCGTCGACGGCCACGTCATGCTGAAGAACGGCATGGAGATGGACGCCTCCACCATCGTGTGGACGGCCGGCGTGAAGCCGAACCCGGTGCTGTCCGAGTTCGGCCTGCCGCTGGGCCCGCGCGGCCACGTCGACACCGCGCCGACCCTCCAGGTCCAGGGCTTCGACTACGTCTGGGCCGCCGGCGACAACGCCCAGGTGCCGGACCTCGCCGCCGGCGAGGGCGCCTGGTGCCCGCCGAACGCGCAGCACGCCTGCCGCCAGGCCGTCGTCCTCGGCGACAACGTGATCTCCGGCATGCGCGGCTTCCCGCAGAAGGAGTACAAGCACAAGAACCTCGGTGCGGTCGCCGGCCTCGGCCTGCACAAGGGCGTGGCGATCCTCTTCGGCAAGTACAAGCTGAAGGGCCGTCCGGCCTGGTGGTTCCACCGCCTGTACCACGGCGCGATGGTGCCGACCTTCAACCGCAAGGTCCGCGTCTTCACCGACTGGACGCTCGCGATGTTCCTCAAGCGCGAGATGGTCGGCCTCGCCCAG
This sequence comes from Kitasatospora sp. NPDC127067, assembly GCF_042724755.1. Classification (NCBI taxonomy): domain Bacteria; kingdom Bacillati; phylum Actinomycetota; class Actinomycetes; order Kitasatosporales; family Streptomycetaceae; genus Kitasatospora; species Kitasatospora sp. NPDC127067. Next base: position 134,198 of record NZ_JBHXEM010000007.1, read on the forward strand.
ATGGAGCGGCCGCAGCTTCCGATCCAGGAGGTCACTCCGCCCACCAAGCCCGTCGAGGCCGCCAAGCCGGCCGCCGACAAGGCACTCGCCAGCAAGTAAGCGACTGAGACCCCGGTGTGGGAGCACCGGGGTATGAGTCGGAGGCCCTCCGCCCGGCAGCGTTGCCGGACCACGACCTCCGTGGTGCTCAGCCGGCCGTGCGACCGGGCGGAGTACAGAAGTAGAAGGTCCCCTGCCGAAACCCTCCGGCAGGGGACCTCTCTCGTTGCGGGACCGGTCAGTCGGTCTTGATGCTCGACAGGATGTCCAGCTTGGACGCCCGGCGGGCCGGCCAGATCGCGGCCACCAGGCCGACCACCCCGGCCAGCGCCAGGAACATCGCCAGCTGGCCGTACGGCAGGACCGTGGTCAGGCCGGAGAGGCTGGCCTTCAGGGTGCCGTTGATCGCCCAGGCGATGAAGCAGCCGAGCAGCAGGCCGATGCCGGCGCCGAACAGCGAGATCACCACGGACTCCAGACGGACCATCCGCTTGATGCCGCTGCGGTCCAGGCCGATCGCCCGCAGCATCCCGATCTCGCGCTTGCGCTCGAAGACCGACATCGCCAGCGTGTTGACCACGCCCAGGATCGCGATCAGGACCGCCATCCCCAGCAGGCCGTACATCAGGTTCAGCGCGAAGGTGATGGTCTGGCTGAACTCGTCCCGGACGTCCTGCTTGGACTTCACCTCGATCACCGGGTTGGCGCCGGTGGCGTCCTTGAGCGCCTGCTTGAGGCCGTCGGTGGCGCCGTCCTTGCCCTTGACCAGGACGTCGGAGACGTACGGCTTCGGCTCGTGCTTGGCGATCTCGCTGTTGGCCAGCATGACCGGGCCGAGCATGCCGCCGGCCTTGTACACGCCGCCGACGGTGACCTTGCCGGTGGACTCGTCCGGGTAGGCCACGGTCAGCACCGAGCCGGTGGTGACGTTCAGCTTCTTGGCGGCGTCCTCGTCCAGCAGCAGCTGGCCCTGGCCGAAGCCGGCGGTGGAGCCGCTGGTCAGCTCGACGTCGGCGAGCTGGTCGAGGACGGCCGCGTCCAGGCCGTTGACCGTCCTGCTGGTGCCGTTCAGGTCCCAGTACGCGGTCGTCATCGCCGAGGAGGCGGCCACCCCGGGGGCCTTGGCGATCTGGGCGGGCACCTGCTCGGACAGGCTCATGCCGTTGGCGGCACCGACGATGAAGTCGGCCTTCATCGAGCTGGTGACGGCCCGGTCGATGGTGTCGTTGACCGAGGCGCCGATCACGGTGAGCCCGGTGACCAGGGTCAGACCGATGGTCAGCGCGGCGGCGGTGGCCGCGGTGCGGCGCGGGTTGCGCACCGCGTTCTGCTGGGCGAGCTTGCCCGGGGTGCCGCCGAGACCGCGCAGCAGCGGGCCGACCAGCGCGACCACCGGACGGGAGAGCAGCGGCAGCAGGACGAACACGCCGATCAGGGCCAGGAAGGCGCCCAGGCCGACCGGCAGCCGGCCGCTGTCGTTGCCGGTGGAGGCGCCGTAGCCGATCAGGGCGAGGCCGCCGCCGGCGAGCACCGAGCCGATCGTGTTGCGGACCACCAGGCTCTTCTGGGAGACCGGCTGGTCGCCGCTGCTCATCGCGGCCACCGGGGCGATCCGAGAGGCGCGCATGGCGGGCAGCAGGGCCGACATGACCGTCACCAGGACGCCGACCACGACCGTCACCACGACGGTGAGCGGCTTGATCACCAGCGAGCCGTTCGGCATGTTCTCGTTCATCGCGCCGATCAGCGACTGCATCCCGGCGCCGATCCCGATGCCGGCGAGCAGGCCGGCCACGGCGGAGGCGGTGCCGATCAGCAGGGCCTCGATCAGCACGGACCGGGTGACCTGCTTGCGGCTGGCACCGATGGCCCGCATCAGGGCCAGCTCCTTGGTGCGCTGGGCGACCAGCATGGTGAAGGTGTTGGCGATGATGAAGATGCCGACGAAGAGCGAGATGAAGGCGAAGACCAGGAGCATCGTGCGCATGCTGCTGGTGCTCCTGGTGATCATCTCCTGCTCGTCGGCCTTGAGCTTGGCGCCGGTCTCGACGTCGAACTGGTGGCCGGAGGGCACCACGGGCTGGGCCTGGGCGAGCAGCGCGTCCTGGCTGGTGCCGGGCTTGGCGGTGAGCACGATGCCGCTGTAGCGGCCCGGCTCCAGCAGGGTCTGCTGGGCGGTGGCCCGGTCGAACAGGGTGAGCGAGCCGCCGGTGTTGACCACCGGGTCGTCGGTGGTGAAGACGCCGGTGAGCTTCGCCTCGACGACCGGGCCGTTGGCGGCGACCCGGACGGTGTCGCCGACCTTGTAGCCGCCCTTGTCGGCGGTCTTGCGGTCGAGCGCGACCTCCTTGGCGGTCTTCGGGCCCTGGCCCTCGACCATCGGGTAGCGCGGGTCCTTGCCGTCCTGGCCCGGCGCGAAGTTGGCGCCCTTGGCGGCCCAGACCTGGCCGATCAGGTTGCCCTTCTTGTCGGCGACGCCGGTGAAGCCGCTGACGACGCCTCGGGCGCCGGCGGTGCCCGGCAGGGCGGACAGCTGCTGGACGGTGGCGTCGGTGAGGGCGGCCGAGCCGCCCTCGCTCTTCTGCCGGGCGGAGGCGGCGGAGCCGGCCGCGCGGTCCACCACCTGGACCGAGACGTCCGAGTAGCTCTTGGAGTTGCTGTCCCGCATGGCCTTGCCGAAGGTGTCGGAGAAGACCATGGTTCCGGCCACGAAGGCGGTGCCGAGCATGACGGCCAGTGCCGTCATCAGCAGTCGGCCCTTGTGGGCCAGCACATTGCGCAGTGCGGTGCGATACATGGGGTGTCCTGGGAAGGGTCGGTGAGCGGGCTGCGGCCGCCGGGCCGGATCGGTCGGGCGTTAAGGGCGTGTCTGACAATTCCCGCCGGGTGCGCGACGCCGGGGCACGCACCTCGCCGCGTTGTCGTCGGTCGCCAATGCTCCGCAGTGGCTCCCTCCTCCGCCTTGCGATGCACGCACCCCAACGC